>JAPUJA010000057.1 GCA_027296525.1 Pseudomonadota bacterium
GTTACCCGGGGCCCGGCCGGCCCGCAAATTAACTTCTGGGCGGCACGGAAGCGGTCAGGAGCCGTTCGACGCAAAGTCCCGAGGCAAGCGCGCGCCAGTGAGCGTCGCCTCGTGATGATCGGCATTGTCGAGCCGCGCGCCGGTGAGATCGGCGCCCGTGAGATCGGCCCGAACGAGCTTCGCGTAGCTCAAATCCGCCTCGCTGAAGTCGGCCTCGGCGAGCCGCGCTTCGCTCAAATTCGCGCCCTTCAGATTGGCGCCCCTCAAGTTCGCACCTTCGAGGACGGCGCCTCTTAAGTTCGCGTTGCCGAGATCGGCGAGGCCCAGATTCGCCCCAGTGAGGTGCGCCAGACGCAAATCGGCGGCCCACAGGTTCGCCTCGCTCAGATTGGCGCCCGAAAGCTCGGCACCCGCCATCTCGGCGTCGGAGAGGTTCGCTTGCTGGAGCATCGCCCCCTCGAGGCTCGCAAGGCGCAAGCTCGCGCCGTAGAGGTTGGCCTCGGAAAGCGTCGCGCCATCGAGCCGCGCGCCGGTGAGCGTGGCGAGCCTCAAATTGGCGCGGTTGAGCCGCGCACCGGTGAGATCGGCACCCCAAAGATCGGCTTCGCGCAAGTCCGCGTTCGAGAGGTTCGCTTCACCGAGGTCCGCCCGCCGGAGGCTCACGCCCTTGAGCGCGGCGCCCTCGAGGTTTGCGCCGTGGAGCGCGCCTTTCGCGATATCTTCCGCCGTCGGCGTCCAACCGGTCATCGACCGTCATCCAAACCGGATAAAATCGAGTTCAGCGCATAGACCGAAAGCATCCTATGGGTGCCGCCTGGCTTCGCGAATGGGCTCGAAGGGTCTTCCCCGTCTACCAATTGGAACAGCGGCGGTGGATCCGATCATACTCACGAGGCGCATCCAGTTCCGCTTGGCGCCGCTCCAAGACGTCGATGATCTCACTGTAGACCGGCTCGAGCACCTTATCGAAGAGTTCCTCCATCTTGCGCTCGCCCTCAGCCGGCGAGTCGATCTGCGCGGGATCGCGCGCCTTCGGAATGGTGAGCGAGCTGAGCGCCGAACGCACCAGAGGTGCGTAATATTCGAGGACTTCTCGCGACACGCGAATATGATCCTCTTCGTGCTGCAATATCTCACGGTAGGCGCACGAGCGACTATCATACTCACGGGCCACGAATATCTGAAGGGTATCGTAACGCAATGTGACGTCGACGGCATCGACCCAGAAACAATACACATCGCCCGAGGGCGCCGTGGAATGACGCGCCTCGGTTTTGATCTCGAGATTGGACTCGGCGACACCCAGCACGCGCTGGCCCGGCCCGTGGAACGACCGTTGACCCAGCTCCGCGATGCTCAGCCCGTGATTGACGGGCACCTCGGGTATCTCGATGCGAACGTGAACATCGTAAGCCGGATCGTTAAGGCCCTGGCATGGCCTCCCGGTGGTCGATGGGTCGAGAAAGACGAGCTCCTCCGCGAGCTCCTCGACCGATTCACCGAGCGCCCGGAGCCAAGTGGTCGCCTCCTCGTCGCCTTGGGCGTGGGAGCGGCGGAGCCACCGGACGGCCTGGGCACGATCCGGCGTCACGCCGAAATCCTGCACATAGAGAATGCCGAGCTTGCGCTGCGCCTCGGCGTTACCCTGCTCGGCCGCGAGAGCGTACCAGCTCGCCGCGGCGGCGTAATCCTCTCCCTCCCAGTATCCGTCGACGTAAAAATCCCCGATCACGGTTTGGGCCTTCGCATTCCCGTTTTCGGCTGCGCGGGCGTACCACCTGACCGCGCGCGAGAGCACGCGCTCGACCCCGAGACCATGGTGGTGCATCACCGCGATGTTGTATTGCGCCGATGGATCGCCCGCTTCGGCGAGCGGAATCCAGAGACGATAGGCTTCGGCGTAGTCGCCTTTGTGATAGGCTTCGTAGGCTGCGTCATCACCGGCCACGGTCGGAGCGGCAAACGCGAGCAAAAGCAGCACCGTCAGACCGGCGCGCCGCAACATGACTCGGCGATCCTCAAAGTTGAACAGGGGAAGCGCGCACGGCTCCGCCATGCCGGCACGAAAAGCCGGAGCCTGCGCTCATCGACCGGAGCCTGCGCTCATCGTAAAGGACACCGTTCACCTCTCGGCCTTGCGGAGCTCGGCGAGCAAGCCCTGATCGACCACCCCTGTCGCCGGGAGACCGGCATCCGTCTGGAACGCCTTCGCCGCCGCTTGGGTCTGGGGGCCCGAAATGCCGTCGATCTTGCCGAGGTAATATCCGCGGTCGCTGAGTTCCATCTGCACGGCGATCACGAGTCCCCGGTCAAGCGCGAGCAGCTCGCCCGCCTTATACACCTTCGGTAGGGCGAATTTCAGGTGATCGAGGAGCTCCTTCGTGGCGAGCCCGTCCACGGCAAGCCCGGCATCGCGCTGATAAGCGCGGATTGCACGGCGCGTCCGCGGCCCGAGCGCGCCGTCGACCGCTCCCGGATCGTAGCCATGCACGACCAGCTCCGTCTGTATCCCCGTAAGATAGGTCTTTGCCATCAGGGGCGGCATGTCCTCGACCACGCTGCCGGTGCCCGCGGGCCAGGGCTCACCCGCAGTCGGTTCATCATATTCGGCCATGACCGGCCCGGCCGCCGTCATCAAGAGGATCAGCCCCATGGTCCCAAGGGCAAGGACCGCGCCACGCGTCAGGAATCGCCACCCGTTCCGCATCCATCACTCCACAGCAAAGTTTGACGTTATGAATGGCATAGCAGAAATTCCTTTCCAATTTGAGAGCGAATACGAAGCGGCGATCGAGGACCCCGCGCGCCGGAAATTGGGTTTTGCCCGTGACAAGAAACCCAACCTCCCCTACCAATCGTTCCGAAGATCGCGGAGCCCCAAGAACACCGTCTTCGCGTCCGGCTCGTTCGGCAAGTCGGGAACGGCCTTGCGCAATTCTCGGATCACGCTCGGGCTGTGAAGCCGAAAAAAAGTATTCACCTGCTTCTCGAGCCCGAGCGTCGTGACCAGCGCCTGGGCCGGGTCCTGAGCCTCCACCTGGCGCAGCAATCGGGCGGCGTCGGCATTGTCCGGCTCGCGGTCGAGGGTGAAGCGGAGGTTCCCCACGATGTAATCGTGGCCAGGATAGACCTGGGTTTCATCGGAGAGCCGCGCGATCTGGCCGGCAAAGGTGGCGTAGAGCTCTTTCGGATGTCCTCCGTGATGGCAGTTGCCCACGCCCGCGTTGAAGAGCGTATCGCCACAGAAGAGAGCGGGCGTGTCCGTGTGGGACAAGAGGCAGACATGGCTCATGGTATGGCCCGGCGTGTCCAACGCTTCGAGCTCGACGGTTCGACCCACCTTGATCACGTCGCCGGCCTCGAGCCCGCGATCGATGCCGGGAATCTTGTCCTTGGCCTGGGCATGAGCGAGGAGCTTCGCGCCGGTCGCCCGGATCATGGCGTCGTTGCCGCCGGTATGGTCGCCATGCTCATGGGTGTTGACGATCTGGGTGATCTCCCAGCCCCGTTGCTTCGCCGCCGCGAGACATTTGCGATGATCGAGCGGGTCGATGGCCAGGGCCTCGCCGGTCTCGTCGCAAGCGATCAGGTAGTTGAAGTTGCGATAGGCATTCGCGGTCCAAATCTGTGCGACGATCATCGTGCTCTCCTCTTGGGATCAACGATTGCGCTTCACGAGCTTGTCTCGGGTCCCGCGCGGCATGACTTCAACCGCGCACGGCCCCAAGCTCCCTTCGGCTCGTCGGGGGAAACGGTCTGACGAAATTCGCGCGAGAGGGCCGCAGACGGATCGCCGGTATCAGAGCGCACCCGACGCCCATTCCCTCGAGAGACGCTGCGCCTCGGCGATCTCGCTGGAGGTCATGTTCTGGGCGATGAGGTCGCGGTTCTCCCGACCCAATTCCATTCCCCGTGCCGCGGCGAGGTTGTACCACATATAGGCCCGAACGTAATCCTGGGCCACGCCCACCCCTTCGAGATACAAGTTGCCGAGATTGACCATGGCGTCGGGCATCTCGCTGGCCGCGGCCTTGCGGAACCATTCGGCGGCATCGAACGAACTTCGTGCGACTCCCCGCCCTCCGAGATAGAGCAGCCCCAGATTGTATTGCGCCGTGGCGTTGCCCCGATCGGCGGCACGGCGGTACCAGCGTCCCGCCTCGGCGAAATCCTGCACCACCCCGTAGCCCCCGTGATACATGACTCCGAGATTGTTGGCGGCGTCGGCGTGACCCTTATCGGCCGCCTTCCGGTACCAGTGCAGGGCCTGGACGTCGTCCTTCGGGACGCCGCGCCCCGTCTGGTAGAGGAGGCCAAGATGGTATTGGGCGTCGACGTTGCCGGTTTCGGCCGGTGACTGCCATTCCTTATGGGCCGCCGCGTAGTCGCCCCGGTCGTAGGCCGCCTTTCCGGCGGCGAAATCCGCCCATGCGGGCGGCGCCAAGGCCAGGACGAGGACAGCGGCTATGATCAGGCGTTTCACGGTGACGACCCCTCCGCGTTTCACCTTTAACATCCGATCGCGATATTAGCGCGCACGCACCGGCCGATGAAAGGGGTTGCGAAGACAATCTTCCGGCACGGGACTCGCGCTCGGTGGCCATGGATCGGCCGATATCCGATCGATTTCAACAGCGCACGCCCCGATCTGCCCCTTTTCGAAGGCCCCGCAGGGCGCTAAACTAAACGCTCGTTTATATAATTAAAAACCAGCAGGGAGACCCCGATCATGCCCGACCCCAAGACTGGCGAACTGCGCGGCAACCGCAATCTGGAGCGTCTTTCCCGGATTTCCCAGAAAAAGCAGCAGGAGCAGCTTCGGCGCGAGAAGCGACTCGGGCTTTCGGCCGCCGATTCGATCGAGGACCGCACCATTTCGCTGTTCAGCCGCGGCGGCAAGCCCCCCTTCGCCGGGATCAACACCTTCCTCCGAGCCCCGTACTGCGAAAACATCCGGCAAGTCAAAAAGTATGAAGCGGCGTTCGTCGGCGAACCTTTCGACATGGGCACGACCTACCGGTCGGGGGCCCGCTGGGGACCGCAGGCCGTGCGGCGCATCTCCGCGCTCTACGACGGCTACTCGATCGACGGCGCGGTTGATTTGACGGAGGAGCTCGACCTGTGCGACGCCGGCGACGTCTATGTGATCCCGGCGAACATCGAGAAGACCTTCGATCAGGTCAGCAAGGCGATCTCCTACATCTATCAACAGGGCGTCTTTCCCATCATCTGCGGCGGGGACCACAGCCTGGGCTTTCCCAACGTCCGGGGCATTGCCCCCCACATCAACGGCAATGTCGGCATCATCCATATCGATCGCCATCTCGACATTTCCGACAAGAACATGGACGAGCGGATGCACGACTCGCCGTGGTTTTGGACCACCCACGAGCCGACCACGAGCACCCATGTCGATCACAGCCACATGCACGACGTCGGTCTGCCCAACTGTCATCCGAAGAATCTCGTCCAGATGGGCATCGGCGGCTGGTACGGCCTGCGGCCCGGCGCGATCGTCGCCCGCCGGCGCGGCACCTCGGTCATGACCATCACCGACATCACCGAGCTCGGCCCGGCCAAGGCCGCCGAGATGGCGCTCGAGCTCGCCTGGAAGGGTTGCAAGGCGGTCTATCTCTCCTTCGATATCGATTCGATCGATGCCGGCTTCGTGCCCGGCACCGGTTCGCCCGAGCCCGGCGGCCTGCTGCCGCGCGAGGCGCTCGAAATCCTCCGGCTGATCGCGCGCGAGGGGATCTGCGCCATGGAGGTGGTCGAGATCTCGCCGCCCTACGACGTGAGCGACATGACGGCCCAGTTGGGATGCCGTGCGATGCTCGACGTGCTCGGCACCCTGGTGGTGGAGGGCAAGCTCGGCCACCGCAAGAAGGTCATGAAGCGGGAGCACCCGCTCACGGTGCGCACGGCCACGAAGACCCGCGCCGCCGCGAAGAAGCGTCCCGCCGCCAAGAAGCACGCGGCCAAGCGGAAAAGCGCGGTGACGAAGCGCAAAGCCGCCAAGAAACGCGTGCCCTCCAAGAAGCCGAAGGCGGCGGCCAAACGCAAGACGGCGGCGAAGCGCGCCACGACCCGGAAGGCGGCCAAGAGAACCACGAAGAGAAAAGCAAAATCGCCTCGCCGGCGACGCTGACGGCCGGGGCGGTGCACCCCGCCCGCCCGGCGGCGCTGGCGCTCCGCGTCCGCGGCGCGAGGTAAGGAATGAGGCGGCTCACAGCCCAAGAACACGACCATCCGCGCGCGGGTTGAGGGGGCTCGCCGAGGCGCCGGGCGGGGTGCGGCAATTTTACTTGACCGCCCCCGAAATGGACCGCACGATCGGCCCTTGAGCATCCAAACCGCCGCACTTCCTTCGGGCGTGGGCCGTGGTAGTGCCATGCCAAAAGGTTTGGCGAGAAGAAAATGGGAGAACTGTAGTGAGACGTGTTTTGCGTTGAATTGCATTATTCGTGCTGCGGGGCGCCCAAGCCC
>JAPUJA010000058.1 GCA_027296525.1 Pseudomonadota bacterium
AACACGGCCGGCACGACCCATCCGGGCACGAATGCGGGCCACCGGGGCATGAAGGCCGAAGGCGGATGGGCCGTCTTGAACACCGAGGCCTGCTCGATCGATCCTCAGTCGACCACGTCGCCCGCGACGTTGGCCTCGCTCTGGGATGAGGGAGACATCATCAACCTCCGCCACTTGTGTGACGAGGTGCACAAGCACGGCTCTCTCGCCGGCGTCGAGCTCATGCATGGGGGCGCCGTCTCGTCGGGCCTCGTGTCGCGAAACTCGAATTTCGCCGTCACCGAGATGACGACGGATTGGACCATCGGAACCTACGCCCACGAGATGGACGAGGACGACATCCTTGCGGTCGAGGACATGTATTGCGAGGCGGCCAAGAAGGCGCTTCAGGCCGGCTTCGACATCATCTACTTCTACGGCTCGCACGGCGTCCTGCCGGCGCAGTTCCTCTCCAAATTCTACAACAAGCGAACGGACAAGTATGGAGGCCCCTTCGAGAACCGCGTGCGCTTCTGGATCGAGACGCTCGAAAAGATGCGGGAAACCGTCGATGGGCAGGCCGCCGTCGCCGTCCGGATCACGGTCGATCAGGTCATGGGTGATGAGGGTATCCAATGTTGGGACGAGCCGGTCAAGTTCGCCGAGCTCGCGACCAAGGAGGGCTTGGTCGACGTCTGGGACGTCAACATGAGCAACTTCACCGAATGGGGTGAGGATGCGGGGGCCTCGCGCTTCTACAAGGCCAACCACCAACGTCCCTTCACGAAGTATATTCGCGAGGTCGTGAAGGCGCCGATGCTCACCGTGGGGCGCTTGACCAGCCCCGACGACATGATCGAGATCATCAATTCCGGCCAGGCCGACATCATTGGCGGCGCGCGGCCCTCGATCGCCGATCCGTTCCTGCCCAAGAAGATTGAGGAGGGCCGCAATGAGGACATCTGCGAATGCATCGGATGCAACCAGTGCATCTCGCGCTGGGAGCGGGGAACGCCGATCGTTTGCACCCAGAACCCGGCGGCGAACGAGGAATACCGCCGCAACTGGCATCCCGAGAAATTCGATAAGACGCCGAACCCCTGCTCGGTGCTCGTCGTGGGCGCCGGGCCGGCGGGTCTCGAATGCGCCCGCGTGCTGGGCGAGCGGGGCTATGACGTGCATCTCGTCGAGGCCGAGAAGGAGGTCGGTGGGCATATGCGCGACGTGATGCGCTATCCGGGCCTCGCCGAATGGGGCCGCGTGATCACCTACCGGGAGATCCAGCTCGGCAAGCTCAAGAACGTCGAGGTCCACACGGGCGCGGGCTTGTTGAGCGCGGACGACGTCCTGAAATACGGCGCCGACAAGGTCGTGCTCTGCACCGGCTCACACTGGCGAGACGACGGCTATAGCCACAACACCATGGCGCCGATCAAGGGCATCGATGGCAAGGAGCCGCAGTTCGTCACGCCCGAGCAGGTGATGGCCGGCAAGGAGATCGGCGGTCGCGTGATCGTGCTCGACGCCGACGGCTATTTCACGGGCGTGAGCCTTGCCGAGTATATCGTCGATCAGGGCAAGGAGGTCTCGATCGTCACCCACTACGGCGCCGTCGCTCCGCTCACCGAGTTCACCCTTGAGGCCCCGAACCTTCACCGCATGATGCATGAGAAGGGCATCAAGCAGTACACGGGCCACTGGGTCGAGGACATCGACGTCGGCAACCTCGTCAAGGTCCGGATCTTCGATCTCTACCGTGACGGCTACCAGCGGACCACCGAGCCGGGTCCGAATGTCGCGCCGCGCCGAATGAGCGACGAGACGACCGAGCTCGAATGCGACACCGTCGTTCTCGCGACGGGGCGTTCGGCGAATAGCCAGCTCTACAAGGATCTCCGGGCCCGAAAGGACCGGTGGGAAAGGGAGGGCATCCAGGCGATCTATCAGGTGGGCGACTGCTACGCGCCGCGGGTGATCAGCGAGGTCGTGTTCGACGGCCACAGGATCGCCCGCGAGTTCGATATGCTCGATCCGCAGGTGCCGCAGGCCTATATCCGCGAACGCATGATCTGGGGGATGGATCCGAGGCCGGCCCTGCACAGCTAGGCTTGAACGCGTGGGGTGGCCCGATAACGTAAAAGCCACAACGTGAAAGGAGAAGGGCGCCGGGGGCAATAAGGCGCGACCTGCGGCAAAAGGTCGCAAGCTCGATGCCCGGAAATATACTGCCGACGGTCGAAGGTCTTTCTTCACGCCGGATTTTATGCTGTCATGCAGCCATGGGGCAATTTTGAGTAGGCAACCAACTCGGGAGAAAACATCATGAAATCAAGGTTTACGCGCCGTCAATTCATGGCGGGCACGGCCGGAACCGCGGCCGGTGCGGCACTCGCGAGCAGCTTGGCGAAGCCGGCGATCGCCAAAGACGAAGTTATCAAGATCGGCTTCTGCGTCGATCTGACGGGCGACGCGGCGGGTTGGGGCCTTCCCGGCCTCTATGGCGTCGAGATCTGGCTCGAGGAGCTGAACAACCGCGGCGGCATGAATGTCGGCGGCAAGAAGATCCCGGTCGAGGTCATCCCCTACGACGATCAGTTCGACGTGACCAAGACCATGATCGGGGTCAAGAAGCTGCTCTTCGAGGATGAGGTCGATATCATGATCCTGCTCGGCGGGCCGCCGGCTGTAGCGCCCCAGGATATTCTCA
>JAPUJA010000059.1 GCA_027296525.1 Pseudomonadota bacterium
GGGGCGGGGGTGGGCTACCCCTACTGCGGCTTACCCCCGCCCCGGGCCGGGGGCCGGGGGGCGCCCCTCCGGCGCGTGGCCCGCGCCCCCTCGGCCCTTCACAACAACTGCTCGGGTCAGCATCTGGGCTTCCTCGCGACCGCGATTCATGAGCGTGAACCCAAGCGGGGCTATATCGGCCGGGATCATCCGGTTCAGCGCCGGGTGCGCGCGGTGCTCTCGGCCTATGTCGGGCGCGACCTCGGCTCGGCGCCCGAGGCGATCGACGGTTGCGGCATCCCGACCCTGGCTCTGCCGCTCACCGCGTTGGCGCGCGCGATGGCGCGCTTCGCCCGGCCCGAGGGGCTCGGCCCGGCGCGCGCGGCGGCCGCCGGGCGGCTTTGGGCCGCGATTGTGAACCGGCCCGACATGCTCGCCGGGAGCGGGCGGGTGAATACGCAACTCATCGAGGCCGGCCGGGGCGGGCTGATCGTGAAGGGCGGCTATGAAGGGGTCTATCTCGCCGCGCTTCGCGCTCGAGGGATCGGCGTCGCGCTCAAGATCGAGGATGGCGCGAAGCGTGCCGCCGAGGCCGCCATCGCCGCCCTGCTCTTGCGTCTCGGGGCGTTGACGGACGGCACGCCCGCTTGCGTCCCCGCCGAGCTGCTCAATTGTGCGAACCGGCCCGTCGGCAGCGTCCGGGTGCGCTTGCCAGAGCCAAGGGCTTAAGGCCCGGCACGGGTCGAGGTAAAGGCCGGCGGTCTTCAGGCCCGAAGGGTCTCGTTGAACCTTATATACTGGAATCGCGCGGGCGGGGGCCCCCCTCCCGGGGGCGCCCCCCCCGTCCAGCCTGTTGATGAGCGGAGTCCGTGGTCACCGTCAGAGGCAAACGCGCAATCATCGACCGCCGGCCGGCTCAAGGGAGCGCTTCGCGGGGGCCAGACGGAAATACGCGCCCGGCTCGAGGCGGGCGGCAGCGGGGCCTCGCTGGTGGCCGCCAACAGCTACCTGATCGACGTCCTCTTCACGCTCCTGCTCGACTGGGCCGCTCGGCGCCTCGAGCCCGCGCCCGATAGAAGGGGCGCCGATCGCTTCGCGCTCATCGCGGTCGGCGGCTACGGGCGGGCCGAGCTCGCGCCCTATTCCGACGTCGATTTCCTCGTTCTCTGCCCCAGCGATCCCACCCCGTGGCAGAAGCGGATCGCCGGGTTCGTGCTCTACTGCCTCTGGGACCTCGGCTTGAAGGTCGGCCACGCCGTGCGCTCGGTGGACGAGACGATCGCCGCCGCCAAGGACGACATGACGATCCGTACGAGCCTGCTCGAGGCCCGCCGGGTGTGGGGCGATCGGGCGCTCTTCGAGACCCTTCGCCGGCGCTTCGCCGGGGAGGTCGTGGCCGGATCGGCTGCCGAGTTCATCCAGGCCAAGCTCGCCGAGCGGGACGCGCGCCACCTCAAGACCGGTGATTCGCGCTACGTGCTTGAGCCCAACATCAAGGAGAACAAGGGTGCCTTGCGCGATCTCCACAGCCTCTTCTGGATCGCGAAATACATCTATCGCGTCGAGCGTTTTCGGGATCTCGTGGCCCGGCGCGTGGTGACGGCCGAGGAGCATCGGCGCTTCGCGCGGTGCGAGGATTTTCTGTGGCGCGTGCGCGCCCATCTCCACGTCGTGGCGGGCCGTGCCGAGGAGCGGCTGAGCTTCGACCTCCAGCCGGCGATCGCCCGGCGCATGGGCTTTCGCGGGCGCTCGGCGAACAGCGCGGTCGAGCGCTTCATGAAGCGTTATTTCCTGGTGGCGAAGGATGTCGGCGACCTGACGCGCGTGCTCTGCGCCCAGCTTGAGGCCGAACATCTGACGCCCGGCGAGCGCCCGCGGGCGGTGCCTGCGCTTCCCGACGGCTTCACGGTCGAGGCCACGCGGCTCAGCGTGGCCGACGAGAAGCTGTTCGAGCGCCGGCCCGTCGCGATCATCGAGCTCTTCCGTCTGGCCCACACGAGCGGCCTCGACATTCATCCACGGGTGATCCGCCTGCTGCACCGCCAGGGCTCGCTCGTCGACCGGGAGTTGCGCGCGGAGCCCGAGGCGAATCGTCTCTTCGTCGAGATCCTGACCGCTTCCGATGATCCCGAGAGGACGCTTCGGCGCATGAACGAGGCGGGCGTTCTGGGCCGCTTCCTTCCCGATTTTGGGCGCATCGTCGGCCAGGTTCAGCACGACATGTATCATGTCTATACGGTCGACGAGCACACGATCCGCGCGATCGGCATCCTCGCGCGCATCGAGCAGGGCGAGCTCGTCGACGAGCTTCCGCTCGCGAGCGCGATCATCGAGAAGGTGCTCTCGCGCCGCGTGCTGCATCTCGCGCTCCTGTTTCACGACATCGCGAAAGGGCGCGGCGGCGATCATTCGAGCGTCGGGGCGAAGGCGGCCCAGCGCACGGGACGCCGGCTCGGCTTCAGCGCCGAAGAGGTGGAGACCGTCGCCTGGCTCGTGCGTCATCACCTCTTGTTCAGCAACACGGCGTTCAAGCGCGACATCAACGATCCCAAGACGGTGAGCGATTTCGTCGCCATCGTCCAATCGCTCGAGCGCCTGCGCCTCCTGCTCGTGCTCACCGTCGCCGACATACGCGCGGTCGGCCCGAAGCGCTGGAACGCCTGGCGCGGCACGCTTCTGCGCGAGCTCTACGCGCGGGCCGAGGAGGTGATCTCCGGCGGCCATCAGGCCTTGATCAAGGGCGAGCGGGTCAGGCTCGCGACCGAGGCGCTCCGCCGGCGGCTTTCGGGCGGGCCCGAAACGGACGCCTATATCGCTCGGCTTCACCCGCCCTATTGGCTCTCCTTTGACGAGGATAGCCATGAGCGCCACGCCCGTCTCGTCGAGCGCGCCGATCGCACGGGCGCGTTTCTGACCCTCGATCGGCGCGTCGATCACTTCCGGGGGGTCACCGAGCTCACGGTCTACGCGGCCGACCAGCCGGGGTTCTTCGCCAAGGTCGCGGGCGCGATAGCGGTCAGCGGCGCGAGCATCGTCGATGCCAAGATCTTCACCACCGAGGACGGCATGGCGTTGGATTCCTTTGGCGTGCAGGACGCGAGCGGCGGCGCGTTCGACGACGAGGAACGGCTCGACCGCTTCGCCGGCCTGCTCGAAGCGGCGCTCAAGAACGAGGTCGTGCTCGACGACCAGCTCAAGCGCCGCCGCGTCGCGCCCCGGCGCAGCGCGGTCTTTCCGGTCGAATCCCGCGTCCTGATCGACAACAAGGCGAGCCGCCGCCATACCCGGATCGAGATCAACGGGCGCGACCGGACGGGCCTTCTCTATGACGTGACCCGAGCCTTGAGCGAGCTCGCGCTCACCATCGTGACGGCCCATGTCGCGACCTTCGGCGAGCGCGCGGTCGACGTCTTCTACGTGACCGACGCCGCCGGGGCGAAGGTGACGGACGAGGCGCGCCTCGCCCGGATCCGCGCGCGCCTTCTCGAAGCTCTCGGCGGGAGCGCGATGTCGGGCCAAGCGTCTCCCCTGCCGCTCGGCGGCCCCGCCGGTTGAGCAGGCCCCGCTTCCCTCGGGTCGCCTAATCTTCTAAACCAGGGTCATGGCGCTTCTTCGCTTTTCCGCCACGGTCGGCGGTTACACCCTGATCTCGCGCATTCTCGGTTACGTCCGCGACATTCTGATCGCCAACATCCTGGGCGCGGGCGCGATTGCCGATGCCTTCTTTGTCGCCTTCAAGATCCCCAACCTGCTGCGCCGGCTGTTCGCCGAAGGGGCGTTCAACCTTGCCTTCGTGCCGCTCTTCGCCGGCAAGCTCGAGGGCGAAGGACGGGAAAAGGCGATGCTGTTCGCCGAGCAGGCGTTCGCGATGCTGTTCTATTCGCTCCTCGTCCTGGTCGCGCTCGCGGAAGCGACGATGCCCTGGCTGATGTACGTCCTGGCGCCGGGCTTTGCCGACGATCCCGCGAAGTTCGAACTCGCCATTGCGCTCACCCGCATCAGTTTTCCCTACATCCTCTTCATCTCACTGGTCTCGCTTCTGGGCGGGATCCTGAACTCGATGCATCGTTTCGCCGCGGCCGCGGCGGCCCCCATCCTTCTCAATATCTGTCTGATCGCGGCGCTCATCGGGCTCGCGCGCACGACCGAGACACCGGGCCACGCGCTCGCGATCGGGGTGAGCGGCGCGGGCGTCATTCAGCTCGCCTTTCTCTATGGCGTCTGCCGGCGCGCCGGAATTTCCATCAGGCTTCGCCTTCCACGCCTGTCACCGGAGGTCAAGCGGCTCTTCGTCTTGATGGCGCCGGTCGCCATCGGCGCCGGGGTCGCTCAGATCGGTGTGCTCATCGACATGATCTTCGCCTCGCACATCGAAGGCGCCGTCTCCTTTCTCTATTACGCCGATCGGGTGAACCAGCTGCCCTTGGGCGTGATCGGCGTCGCCATCGGCACGGCGCTGCTTCCCATGATGACGCGCGAGCTCAAGGCCGGCGGTGACGGTCTGGCCAATCAGAACCGGGCGATGGAGGCGGCGCTGCTGTTCGCCCTTCCGGCGGCCGTGGCGCTCATGGTGATCGCCGAGCCCCTGATGGTGGTGTTGTTCGAGCGCGGCGCGTTCGATGCGCGCGCGAGTGCGATGAGCGCGAATGCGCTCATCGCCTATGCCGGGGGCTTGCCGGCCTTCGTCTTGATCAAGGTCCTCGTGCCCGCCTTCTTCGCGCGCGAGGAGCCGAAGGTCCCGGTTCGGATCGCGATCCTGTGCGTGATCGCCAATGTGGGCCTCAACGGGATTCTGATCTGGCCGCTCGGCCATGTGGGCGTCGCGCTCGCCACCAGTCTGTCGGGCTGGCTCAACGTCGCTCTCCTGCTCAAGGCCCTTGGGCGGCGCGGCTACTACCGGCCGGACGCGCGGCTCAAACGCCGTATCCCCCGCATGATCCTGGCGGCCGCGGTGATGGCGGGGCTCGTCTGGCTCCTGATCTGGGCGTTCGGGGATGTCTTTCACGCGACGCTTCCCGTTCGGGTGGGCGCGCTCACCGGCCTCGTGGTTTCGGGGCTGATCGCCTACGCGGCGCTCGGCCGCCTCGTCGGGGCCGCGCGTCTGGGCGAGCTTCGGGCGCTCTTTCGAAAGGAATCGGGGACTTGAGACGGCGCTCGGTCGAGACGCCGCGCCCGAAGGGGCGGCTTCCCTTGACCCCTTATGCCGCGCGCGCCATAAGACGGCGGGCGGCGCGGCGCGAGAGGATTTGAGGCGGGGTTCATGGGGCGCGTTTTTTCGGGCGTTCAACCGACGGGCAACCTTCACCTCGGCAACTATCTCGGCGCGATTCGAAATTGGGTCGCAATGCAGGAGGAGCATGACTGCATCTTCTGCGTCGTCGATCTGCACGCGCTCACGGTTGCGCAGGAGCCCGAAGAGCTTCACGCCCATACCCGCGAAGTGACGGCGGCCTATATCGCCGCGGGTATCGATCCTAAGCGTTCGATCATTTTCAATCAGAGCCAGGTGGCGGGCCACAGCCAGCTCGCCTGGCTCTTGGGCTGTTTCACGCCGCTCGGCTGGCTCAACCGGATGACCCAGTTCAAGGAGAAGGCGGGGGGTCATAGGGAGAACGCTATGCTCGGGCTCTATGGCTATCCCGTGCTCATGGCGGCCGACGTTCTGCTCTATAAGGCGACCCATGTGCCGGTGGGCGAGGATCAGAAGCAGCATCTCGAGCTCGCACGCGACATCGCCGGCGCCTTCAACCGGCGTTACGGGCGCGAGGTCTTTCCGTTGCCCGAACCGGTCATCCTGGGGGCGACGGCGCGGGTCATGTCGCTCCGCGACGGGCGGAACAAGATGAGCAAGACGGAGCCATCGGATTATTCGCGTATCAATCTGACGGACGATGCCGACTTGATCGCGAAGAAGATCCGCAAGGCCAAGTCCGATTCCATCATGGGCATGACCTACAGTCCGCAGAAGCGGCCCGAAGCGTCGAACTTGCTCTCGATCTACGCCGCCCTCGAGGGCGTGTCGCTGGACGAGGTGTGCGCCCGTTTCGCCGACTCGCCTTTCTCGGACTTCAAGAAAGAGCTTTCGGAGGTCGCGGTGGCGCATTTGGGGCCGATCGGCGAACGGATGCGCCGCCTGCTGAGCGACCCCGGCTATATCGACGGGCTGCTTCGCGAAGGGGCGGAGCGCGCGCGCGCGCTCGCCGATCCCATTCTGGCCGAGGTCGAACAGGTGATGGGGATCCTGACCCCGTAACCTCCCATCGAGCGCCGGGTGGCGTCGGCGCCGGGTGGCGTCGGCGGCGAGGGGGATTTAAGGGGAACCGGAGGAAGGCGAGCGCTTCTTTCATGGATATCTATCTCCCGATCGCCGGGATCCCGATCAACCTGTTCACCCTGCTCGCGCTCGGGCTTGCCGTCGGTTTCCTCTCGGGCATGTTCGGGGTGGGCGGCGGCTTTCTGCTCACCCCGATTCTGATTTTCATCGGCATACCGCCCGCGATCGCCGTGGGGAGCGGCGCGAACCAGCTCGTCGCGACCTCGCTGAGCGGGCTGATCGCCCATTTCCGGCGGGGCAACGTCGATTTCAAGATGGGCGGCGTGATGCTGATCGGGGGCGCCGGGGGCTCCTGGCTCGGGATATGGATCTTCGGGATCCTGCGCGAGATCGGTCAGATCGACCTCGTCATTTCGCTTTCCTTCGTCACCTTCCTGCTCGTCGTCGGTAGCCTCATGGGGGCCGAGAGCGTGCGCGCGATCCTGCGCCGCCGGCGCGGCCCGGTTCGCCGCAAGGCGCACAGCCACGGCTGGATCCACGGGCTGCCCCTCAAGATGCGCTTCCGGAAATCGAAGCTTTATGTGAGCGCGCTGCTGCCCGTGACGATCGGTTTCATCACCGGGCTGTTCGCCGCGGTCATGGGGGTGGGCGGCGGCTTCCTGATGATCCCGGCGATGATCTATATCCTGGGCATGACGACCTCGGT
>JAPUJA010000006.1 GCA_027296525.1 Pseudomonadota bacterium
CCGGAGATCGTCGAGCTCGCGACCGGCACGCTCGACGGCGGCGCCCATCCGGGGCATCCCGACGGTAAGCTGTGTCACATGTGGGTCGGCTCCAAGGTCTCGTGGCATCCGATCACGGACGACCTGCCGCAATATGAGAAAAGCACGCCCGAGGATTGAGCGGAGAATATCCCGGCGCGCGTGGGGCGTGAAGGGGGAGAGTAAAGAGTGAGCCAGACAAGCGAGCGGCGAGAGAAGGCCAACGCGGAGGCGTTCAAGCGGCTCTGTGAGTCGGAGCCCGTGCTCGAGGACGTGCGGCCCGGTATCGAGGTTTTGCCGGGCATGACGCCGGAGATGATCCTGACCTCGGGCCCCCCGCTCGCCTTCGAGGAATATGTCGGCGGCCAGCGCGACGCGATCATCGGCGGCGCGCTGTTCGAAGGGCTTGCCAAGGATCGGGACGAGGCCGAGGCGAAGCTCTCGAGCGGCGCGATCACGGTCGATGGCTGTCACGATCACGGCGCGGTCGGCTCGCTCGCGGGCATCTACACCGCCTCCATGCCGGTCTTCGTGGTCAGAAACGCGACCTACGGCAATATCGGCTATTGCAATTTCTACGAGGGCACGAACCCTCGCCGCCTCAATTACGGCGTCTATGACGAAGGCGTGCGCGAACGCCTCCTCTATGTCCAGGACGTGGTCGCGCCCGTGGTCGGGAATGCGGTTCGCCATGCCGGCGGCATTCCCTTGAAGCCCCTCATGACGCGCGCACTCCATATGGGCGATGAGCTGCACAGCCGGAACACGGCGGCGTCGCTCCTCTTCACCCGCGAGATCGTGCCCCATCTCCTCGACCTGGTGGAGACGATGCGCGATGGCGTGAAGAGGACGGTCGAGGCGCTCACCGAGGATCACTATTTCTTCCTGCGGCTCTCGATGGCGGCGGGCAAGGCCATCGCCGACGCGGCCCACGGCGTTGAAGCGTCGAGCGTGGTGACGGCGATGGGCTTTTCCTGCAAGGAATTCGCGATCCGTGTGAGCGGCCTCGGGAATGAGTGGTTCACCGGGCCTCACCCAGAGATTCACGCCAAGCTCTTCGAAGGCCACACGGAGGACGAGATCACCTGGATGGGGGGCGAGAGCCCGATCACGGAGACGATCGGCCTCGGCGGTTTCGCCCAGGCCGCGGCCTTCCCGCTTCAGAAGTACCAGGGCGGCTCGGCCGAGGCGATGGTCGAGCGCAATCTCGGCCTCTACGACATCACCGTCGGCGAGAACACGGATTTTCACATCCCCTATCTCGGCTATCGGGGGACGCCCACGGGCATCGACATCTTCCGCGTGATCGAGACGGGCACGCGGCCCGCCATGGACATCGGCATCGCGGGCCGCGACGGTGGCCAGATCGGCGCCGGCGCCGTCCGGGCGTCGACCCCCTGCTTCGAGAAGGCGGCCGAGGCGTATAAGGCGCGCTACGGCGGGGCCTAAGCAACCCTCGGGGCTCGGCGCCCGGCTCGGGGCCGCGCCCGGCTCGGGGCCGCGCCCGAATTGTGGCGGCCGCCGTCAGCTCTCCTTTAGGAACGCGGCGATGGCCTCCGCGTAGGCCTTCGGGTCGTCCTGCTGGAGCCAGTGAGAGCAATCCTCGAGGCGCATGAGCCGCGCGTTCGGGATCTCGTTCGCCAATTGCTCGCCGTCCGCGATCGTCTGCCACGGGTCGCGCGCGCCCCAGAGCACGAGCGTCGGCGCGGTGATGTTCTTGTGCCGGTCGACGAGCGCCATGGTGTGATTGGTATTCAATAGGTCGTGGGTTGAATCCTACGCCCGGCACCAGGAAACACAGGATGTTAGAGGTACGTCGCCAAAGGCCGCGCTGGCCGAGTGACCAGAGAGTGACCACTGCGACAGGTTTCGGTCCCGATTCGTGGCACCCGAGCATCAAGGGATGGAGAGGATTCGATGCCTTTTCCTGACGAAATGTCGAGGCTCTTCTCCCGAAGCAACGTCAAAGCGCTTAATCCAGGGCAAGTAGGTTGCTATGGCCTTTATCGAGAAAGGCGGCCCGCCGTAGCAGACCGCCCTAAAGCGGTCGTTTAACAACCTAAATCCGCCGCGCAGTTTACTGCGTCGGCTGAATTTCATTGTTAGACGAACCTGCGAGGAACTCCAGCAGCGCCGTCGTGAACTCTTCGGGCGCATCCTGCTGCACCCAATGGGAGGCACCATTGATCGCTTTGAAGACGGCACCAGGAATCTCTCGAGCAAGTTGCCTGCCGTCTTCCGATTTCTGCCACGGGTCATCCATCCCCCACAGGATCATTGTCGGGACAGAGATTTCTCCGTGGCGATCCACGAGTGCCATGGTCTGGTTGGCATTGAGCGCAGAAGCATTCCGGAGCAAGCTCAACTTTCCCTCTTCGCTGGCCCAAGGAGCAATGATGCCTTGCCGGAACTCGAGCGTTAGTCGGCTGGAGTCCGAGAGACCTGCCGCTAAACTCTCTTCGAGCGCCTCGACCAAGTCCGCGACTGGGCGAGGCTTCCAACGCAAAGGATGGCCAAAGTCGAGCATGTCATCGTCAAAGCGGTCGTAGCAGACCGAATTACAGATGACTAGGCGATTAACCCGTTCCTGATGCTCGATA
>JAPUJA010000060.1 GCA_027296525.1 Pseudomonadota bacterium
GCTCGGCGAGCTCGAGCCGAAGGAGCTCTGTGAGAGGTACCGCAATGTCTATTGAGTCGCTCCTCGACGTGCCGCTCGTCGATCATCACTGCCACGGCGTCGTGCCGAAGGATCTGCAATGGGGTGAGTTCGAGGATCTGATCAGCGAGGCGTTCGCAGCCCCGGCCAAGGGAACGAGCCACTGGGACAAGCCGACGGGGCTCTCGATCCGGCGCTGGTGCGCGCCGCTGCTCGATCTCGAGCCCTTCACGCCGCCCGAGGCCTATATCGAGCGCCGGCTCGCGCTCGGCGCCGAGGAGGTCAACAGGCGGTTCCTGCGCGCCTCGGGGCTCGAAGCGCTCCTGATCGATACGGGCAATGCGCCCGAAAGGCTCGCGGATGTCGCGGCGATGGCGAAGCTCGCCGAGGTTCCGGCCCATGAGGTGGTGCGTCTCGAATCGGTCGCCGAAGCCGTCGCCTCGAAGGGCGTCTCGGGGGCGGGCTTCGCGGACGCGTTCGCCGAGGCATTGCAAGCGGCGTCCGAGCGGGCCGTCGGGCTCAAATCGATCCTCGCCTATCGCGCGACCCTCGCGATCGACACGACGGCGCCGAGCAAGGGCGCGGTCGCCGATGCGGCCGGGCGATGGCTCCGGGAGATCGAAAAGACGGGCGAATGCCGCATCACCGACCCGGTGCTCGAGGCCCATCTCTTGTGGTGCGCGCTCGAACGCGCGCGCGAGAAAGGCTTTCCCATCCAGTTCCATATCGGCATCGGCGATCCCGACATTACGCTCCACGCCTGCGATCCGAGCCACCTGACCGCCTTCTTCATCGCGACCGAGGGCTTGGGCGTCGACCTCACGCTGCTTCACTGCTACCCCTTCCACCGCCAGGCGGGGCTGCTTTCGGAGAACTTCCCCCATGTTTATTTCGACGTCGGTTTTATCTTGAACTGGGTGGGGCCGAGCTACGCGCGCATCATGGGCGAGGCCCTCGAGCTCGCGCCCTTCACCAAGCAGCTCTACAGCTCGGACGCCTTCGCGCTCGCCGAGCTCTATTACCTGGGCGCGATGCGTTTCCGCACCGCGCTCAAGAAGAATCTCGACGCCTGGATCGGCGAGGAGGAGCTGACCGCCTCCGACGCCGACCGGATCATCGAGTTCATCAGCCGGGGAAACGTCAAGCGCATCTATCCGCTGCCGGAAGGGGCGTGATGAGCACAGCCCTCATCGGGCCCGACGATCCGCCGCCCTTCGAGGCGCTGAACCTCGAAGGCCGCGCGCCGATCCTGATCACCTGCGATCACGCGAGCCATGCGGTGCCGAAAGGGCTCGATGATCTCGGTCTCTCGATGGACGACCTCACCCGGCATATCGGCTGGGACATCGGGATCGCGAAGGTCGTGCGCCGGATGGCGCCCGCGCTCGATGCACCCGCGCTGCTGGCGGGCTATTCGCGCCTCGTCATCGACTTGAACCGCCCCCATGATTCGACGCGCCAGCCGGGCTCGATCCCCGAGGCGAGCGACCATACCCCGATCCCGGCGAACGCCGGCATTTTGCCTGCGGCCGCGGAGGCGCGCGCGAAGGCTTGCTTCTGGCCCTATCACGAAAAGATCGTCGAAATCCTCGAGGGCTTCGAGGCCAAAGGCGTCGTGCCCGCCTATATCGCGATGCACAGCTTCACGCCCGAGATCGACGGCTTCAAGCGCCCCTGGGAGATCGGCGTCTGCTATCGCCACGATCCCCGCATCCCGAAGCCCTTGATCGAGGCCTTGCGCGAAGACTTCGATCTTTGCGTCGGCGACAACGAGCCCTACGCCATCGAGGCGGACAGCGATTACGGCATTCCCGTCCATGGCGAGGGTCGGGGGCTGCCCCATGCGCTCGTCGAGATCCGCCAGGATCTGCTGGCCGGCGAGGACGACGCGGCGCGCTGGGCCGGGATCATGACCCGGGCACTCACCAAGGTCTTGGCTGACGAGACGATCCGCACGCTCAAGCGCTTCGTCTAGGGTTCAATATATCGTCGCGCCGGCGCCCGTGCCGTCGTGAAACATCTCCAAAATAATCATTTATTATCAATTGGTTATGTGATGACCGCCGAAATGTAACGGCCTGGTAACCGTGATCCTGGACCATCCGGGCTGGGGCAGGTGGTTAACATTCCTGCCGGAAAGTGAGTCGATGGCCAAGGTCTTAAGCCTGCATCCCTTTCCCTGCCGCTATGAATGCCCGACCTGCGGCCATGAGTGGGTTTCCTGGATCTCGAAGGGGCGCGAGGTGACGCCGGCGATCTGCCCGAAATGCGCGAAGCTCGAATCCTGGGCGCAGCCGGAGTTCGCGAAGCTCGCCAAGGAAACCGTGCCGGGTTAGATCCGTGGCCTAGGTCGCGCTTCACGCGTCACGTCCCGTAGGCCCTCACCCCGTCGGGCACCTCATCGAGAAAGATATCGCCGGCCAGCTCCTCGCCCGGCTTGACCGCGTATTTCGAAAGATCGGTCACGCCTTCTTCGGCCAAGACCTCGTCGTCGATGAAGAAGTTGCCGGTGCATTGGCGGGCCTCGCGCACGAGGATCGCCCGGGCCGCATCGCCGACGATCTCCGGGGTGCGGCAGCTCTCCTCCTTCACGCGCTCCTCGAGCAGGCGGATCGCGGCGGTCGCGATCGTCGTCCTCGGCCAGAGCGCGTTGACCGCGAGGCCTCGCTCGCGGAACTCCGCGGCCATGCCGAGCACGCAGAGGCTCATGCCGTACTTCGCCATGCTGTAGGCGAGATGATCCTTGAACCATTTGGGGTCCATGTTGAGCGGCGGCGCGATGTTGAGGATATGCGGGTTCGGACTTTTCAGGAGATGGGGGATCGCGGCCTGTGAGCAGGCGTAGGTCCCACGCGTGTTGATTGCGAACATCAGATCGAAGCGTTTCATCGGGGTCTCGAGCGTGCCCGCGAGGCTGATCGCGCTCGCATTGTTCACCAGCACGTCGATGCCCCCGAAGGCCTCGACGGTCCGGGCCACCGCCCGCTCGATCTGATCCTCGAAGCGTATGTCGACGGTGAGCGCGAGCGCGCTTCCGCCCGCCGCCTCGATCTCTGCCGCCGCGGTGTGGATCGTGCCCGGAAGCTTCGGGTGGGGCTTGTCGGTCTTGGCCGCGATCGCGATGTTGGCGCCGTCGGCCGCGGCGCTGAGCGCGATCGCCTTGCCGATCCCGCGGCTCGCGCCGGTGATGAGCAGCGTCTTGCCCTTCAGTCCGGCCATCGCGCCGATCCTTTTTCATTCGGGGACCGCATTGTTACACGGCGCGCGTGCCGGTGCTCCAAGAGGATTCGGCCTCTCCCCGACCGCTCTTTTCCGGGATCACGCGACTTCGGGACGTCGTTGATGGGGCTAGGCTTCCGGATAGAGCTCCGTGAGCGGCGCCGAACGACCATCGGACCTGACGATCCGGCAGTAAAAGCGGCGCAGCCGGCGGGGCTCGGGAACCCCACAGGCGTGGGCGATGACGCCCACTTCGCCGACCATGTTCTCGACATAGCTCTTGATCCGGCCCGCCTTGTCGCGGGGGTCGAGCCCCCTCTGCAGCCGAGGATTGTGCGTGGTAATGCCAGTCGGGCAAGTGTTCTTGTTGCACTGGAGAGATTGAATGCAGCCAAGCGCGAACATGAATCCGCGGGCCGAGGCGACGAAATCCGCACCGACGCAAAGCGCCCAGGCGACGTCGCTTGGCATGATCAGCTTGCCGGAGGCGATGACCTTGATCCGGTCGCGCAGGCCGTGCTCGACGCCCCGCCTGTTGATTCCGTCGAACAACTCGTCGAGGCGTCCGTGTTGCGAATTTAGTATCAGCCGTTCGAACGGCCGAAGTTTCCGAGCTCGAGACGGACCCTCTCGAAGGGCGTGGGGCGATTTCGCGCCGTGTGCCTGGCAAAAGTCATACGGCGCGATAACCGCATCGCGCGAAGCTCCCTTCGCCACGCATCGAGTGCCTCAAGTTCCTTGGAGCCGCCACGATCGACGACCAGCAGGTTGGCGAGGCGAGCCTTCACCCGATCGCTTAACCGGCGCCGATGGCTCCTTGTGAAAAGCATCATTTCCATCTCCATCCTCCATGATCGGCTTTCGAAGCAGAGTTCTCGATTAGAACCTTAAATCGGCTGGGTC
>JAPUJA010000061.1 GCA_027296525.1 Pseudomonadota bacterium
CAGATGACGAGGGCGAGATCGCCGAACAGAAAGACCTTCGGTTCCCGGCAGTGAATGCCGGGTGATTCGGGGCTGCCCAGGATCGAACGCCAGCTCTCCAGAACCTGATGGCGTCCCATGAGCGCGGCCCAGCCCGGGTGGATGCAGGAGACCGGCGCATCGCGCGCCCAGATCGCATCCATGGCGTCCAAATCACGCTCGGCGAAGGCGCGGTAGAACGCCTCGTTGGCGAAAAGGACCGCTTCCTCCTCGGCCATCGGCCCGGTTCAGCGGATCACGCCGCAGGCAAAGCGCGGGCCGCCGCCGCCGCCGGGGCTGGGCTCGTCCGAATAGCTGTCGCCGCGTTGATGGATGACGAAGGCGTGTCCCCGGAGATCCGCGACCTCGAGCCGCGGCACGAGCATGGGGATTCGCGTGCTGCCATCGTCCCGCGCCCAGAGCTCGGGCAAATCGCCGAGATGACCGTTTTCATAAGGACCGCGGTGGGCGCGCCTATCGTCGGGATCGAGATGGCCGCCGGCGGCGAGTCCCGGCACGACCTTGCCGTCCTTCTCCTTCGGTCCGCAGGCCGGAGCCTGATGCAGATGAAAGCCATGGGGTCCGGGCGAAAGATTGTAGAGTTGCGGCACGAGGATCAGGCCGAAGGCGCTGTCGGATGCTTTAACCCCGCCCACCGGCGAGCCGATTCCGCCCTCATCCACCATGTGCAATTCGATCGTCAATTCGGCGGCGCGCGCCGAGCCGCCGACGAGCATGACCGCCGCCACCAAGAACACGCCAAGCCGCCACATCCCCTCCTCCTTCGCATCCCCCGATGCTTCACATCTCCCGATGCTCCGGGCGCGTTGCCCGGCATCCGGCCGCTTAGAGTGGGGAGCCTCGACCGTGGGCTCCACGCTGTCAAGCCACCATGGGGGCATCGGCTTGTCGCTCGCCGGCTCCCGGCGCTATGCTCGGCCAGGACAAATCGAACAAGAAGCGGGGGAGAGACGGGAGATGATGGACGATCGCAAGCCCGACGACGTCGTCAAGGTCGAGGTCGATGGCCACAAGGTCGTCGCCTACAGTTTCGGAACGGGTGACGAGGTCCTCTTCTGCATCAATGGCGGCCCGGGGCTCCCTTGCGATTACGTGCGCGACGCTCATTCCTGGCTGGCGGACGAAGGCTACCGGGTGGTCGCGTTCGACCAGCTCGGTTGCGGCGCGTCCGACCGGCCTGACGATCCCTCGCTCTGGACCATCGAGCGCTATGTCGAAGAAACCGAAACGGTACGCAAGGCACTCGATTGCGGCGTCGTGCATCTCTACGGCCAGTCCTGGGGCACCTGGCTCGGCACGGAATACGCGCTCGCCTATCCTAAGAGCTTCAAGACCTATACGCTGGCGAACGGCGCCTGCGATATTCCCCATCTCATAAGCGAGCTCCACCGCCTGCGCGCGGCGCTTGGCCCCGAAACCGTCGCCATGATGCAACGCCACGAGGCCGACGGCACGATCGACCATCCCGAATACGAGGCCGCGATCACGCTGCTCAACTACCGCCATGTCTGCCGGCTCGACGATTGGCCGGCGGCGGTCAAGCGCTCGCTCGATGACTGGAACATGGGGCCCTACATGGCGATTCAGGGTCCCAACGAGTTCATCTATACAGGCAGCATCAGCAACAAGAACTGGCTGCCGGAGATGCACCGCATCATGCAGCCCTCACTCGTTCTTTGCGGCATGCATGACGAGCTGACGCCCGCCTGCTCGATGCGCATCCACGAGGCGCTGGCGAATTCGCGCATTAAGGTTTTCAAGAACAGCTCGCACCTTCCGATGTGGGAAGAGCCTGAAGCGTACTTCGAAACGCTGCTCGACTTCCTCGGCGCGCACCGGGGTTGAGCGGACAAACGGCCCTTGACCACGCGACGGGCAGAACGTAGCCTCGGCACCGGCCTCTTGAGCAAATGAACAAACAAGAAATGCGGGAGATCACGGGCGCGTTCGTGGCCCCGATCACCGCGAAACTGGTTCTGGCTTTCAACGAGGAGCGGAGGAGCGTCACAATGCCTCGAGATCGACTTTCACGGATTGGGCGGCCCCTGGGCCGCGTCGTCATTACGGGCTCGGCGGCCGCCGCGGGCGGCGCGCTCATGTGGCTGGCGGGAGCCTTGCCGGCACAAGCGCACATGCTGGAGAGTTCGGGCGCCGGGTGGCTCCATGACTTCGGCCATCGGCTCGCGGGCGCGGATCATCTGATGGCGATGCTTGGGATCGCTGTCGTCGCGGCCGCCATGACCCTTGTTGCCTTGCTCGGCATCACCATGGTGCGGACCTTGCGCGTACGGCGCGGCAGGATCCTGGCGGCGCGTGCGCTGCCGCGTTCGCGCTCCTCGGCGTAGCGCTCGGCCTCGCGATATCACGACCTTGGAGCGCGCCGGGCGGCAAAACCCTTCTAGCCTTCGCGCCAACCGGCCTGCGCGCGCAGGCGGTGCCAGGACTCGAGCTCTTCCGCCATGTCGCTCGGGGTCAGCAGGCCTTTCTCCGTCAAGTAGCCGGTGATGAGCGCCGCCGGGACGGGCTCGAAATA
>JAPUJA010000062.1 GCA_027296525.1 Pseudomonadota bacterium
ATAACCTGGCCCTGGTGGTTGCCGCGCTCCCCGCTCCCGACCCCCGCCCCCCCCCGCCCTCGTCTGGGGGCGGCGTTTTTGTTGGCGGCTTTATTCACAAACCTGTCGCGCGGGCCGCCGCCCGCGACGGCGTCCGCGACCATGGGACTCACCTGGGCCGAATCCCCGATGTCGCACTCGACGAAGCGGGCCTTGCCGCCAGCCTTTTCGATCGCTCGGGCCTGGGCGGCGCCGGCGTCGTTGATATCGACAAGGGTCACGGCCGCACCCTCGCTCGCGTAGCGTTTGGCGATGGCGAGGCCGATACCACGGGCGGCACCGGTCACGATGGCGGTCTTTCCTTCGAGCCTCATTTACGCATCCTCCGTGGTGGCTTGTTCGTACGGATCGGGAAAGCGCCGGCCGATTTCCCCGGCCTCGGCGAGATAGCGCTCGCGCAAGTCCGGCCGATCATCCACCTTGTAGAACATGTAGCGCGTGACGTTGGTCAGGCCGCAATAGCCAAACGTGCCGATGTCGATCTCGTTGCGGATCGCGTCGTCGCAGGCATAGCGGCGCCAGGTCCGCGCCGACGAGCCGCAGGAGCCGAGGATCACGACCGGCCGATCGCTGAGCAAGCCCTTCGCGCCCTTGAGCTCGAAGTGATAGGCCCAGCCGTCGGAGAAAACGCGATCGATCCAGTTCTTCAAGATTGCCGGGAAGGACCACCACCAGAAAGGATGGACGAAGGCGAGGCCCTCGGCGGCGTCGATCCGCGCCTGCTCACGCCGGACATCGTCGGGCATCGGCCCGCCCTCGAACTGGGCGTAGTCCTCGGGCCGGAAAAAGGTGGTGAAGGGCTCACGGTAGAGGTCACAGAGCTCGACCTCGTGGCCGGCCTCCTGCGCGCCCGCCAAGAACTGATCGAGCAGGGCGCCCGTAAAGGATTCGCGGCGCGGGTGAGCGAAGACGGTCAGGACCTTCATGCGCCACTCGCCTTCTTGAGCAACAGCTCGGGATTCTGCATCTCGGTCTGCGCCGTAACGCCCGGCTTGAGGCGCAGTTCATCATCGTAATCCTCGGCCATATGGAAGAAGAAGGGCTCGGCCGTTTCGAGGCCGATCAGATGGGCGCGGTAGTCCTCGAGATAGCGCCGGTGGGTTTCTTCATCGACGTCGCCGATGCCGTCGGCGACGAAAAAGGGGAGGACGTCGAAGCCGCAATATCGGAGAGTCCCGTTGTTGATCGGCCAGAGCAGATGAGCCATGTAGCCGCCCCGGCCGCCGACCTCGTAATAGCCCGACGCGACGCTCGTGGTCATCGAAACACTCGCCCGCCGGCCGCGGAAGCCGCCCGTTTCGTAGCTCATCTCACCGCTGTAGGCGGTCCCGTTCGACATCACGCGGTCGACCCAACCCTTCAGGATCGCCGGCATGCCGAACCACCACATGGGAAACTGCAGGATCAGGAGATCGCACCAGAGGAGCTTCTCGTGCTCGGCCGCGACATCCGCCGTGATCTCGCCGCGCCTGGCCGCGAAGCCTTGGGCCGACATGTACTCGAAATAATCTAGATCCGGCAGCGTCTTGAACTCCCATCGCCCGCCGACCGGGTTGAACCCCATGGCGTAGAGGTCGGAAACCCGGACCTCGTGACCCCGCTCACCCAACACCTCGACGGCGAGGTTCGCCATGGCATGATTGAAGGATTTCGGCTCGGGGTGGGCGCAGACGATGAAAATTTTCATATAACTTCTTCCTTTCAAGCCTCTTAGAGGGCGTTCTTGCGAGACAAAATCATGTCTTGAGCTTCAGGGCGCGGGCAAGCTCGCCGACCAAGCCGCGCCGGAAGACGAGCACGCAGACGACGAAGACGCCACCGATGATCACGGTGACGAAGGCCCCGATATCGGCCAGGTAATCCTGCATGGTCACGACCAGGGCGGCCCCGACGAACGGCCCAGCGACCGTTCCCATCCCGCCCAGAAGCGTCATGAGCACCACCTCGCCCGAGGTGTGCCAATCGACGTCGGTGAGCGAGGCGAGTTGCAGGACGAGCGCCTTGGTCGCGCCCGCCAGCCCCGAGAGCGCGGCGGAGAGGACGAAGGCGAGCAGCTTGTAGCGATCGACCTCGTAGCCCAAGGAGACGGCGCGCTGCTCGTTCTCGCGGATCGCCTTCAGAACCTGGCCGAAGGGCGAGTGAATCGTCCGGTAGATGACGAAAGAGCCGAACAGGAAGATCGCGAGCACGACGTAATACATCGTGATGTTATTGGTGAGATCGAGCACCCCGAACAGCCGTCCCCGGGGGACCGCCTGCAGCCCATCCTCGCCGCCCGTCTGAGGCACTTGCAGGCAGACGAAATAGACCATCTGCGCGAGCGCCAAGGTAATCATCGCGAAATAGATGCCCCGGCGCCGGATCGCGAGGCTGCCAAAGACATAGCCCAAGAGCGCCGCCGCCGCCGTACCGGCCAGGAGCCCGGGCACCATCGGCAAGCCGGCGTCCTTGACGAGGTAGCCCGTGACGTAGCCGGCTGTGCCCAGAAAGGCGGCGTGGCCGAAGGAGAGCAGGCCGACATAGCCCAAGAGCAGGTTGAACGCCGAGGCGAAGAGCGCGAAGCACAGGAGCTTCATCAGGAAAACCGGATACAGCACGAAAGGCGCGCCGAGCGCGAGCGCGATCACAAGCAGCGCAAGCGGCACCCGATAGCGATGGAGCGAGTCCATGCGCTCAAGCCTCCCGGCCGAAGAGCCCGGAGGGCTTGATCAGCAGCACGAGCACCATGATCACGAAGATCACGGTGTTCGAGGCTTCCGGATAGAACACCTTGCTCAAGCCCTCGACGAGCCCGAGCCCGAAGCCCGTCAGGATCGCGCCCAAGATCGAGCCCATGCCGCCGATCACCACCACGGCGAACACGATGATGATGAGGTTCGAACCCATGAGCGGGCTGACCTGGAAGATCGGCGCCGCGAGCACGCCCGCGAAGGCCGCGAGCGCCGCCCCGAAGCCGTAGGTCAGCGTGATCAGCAGGGGGAGGTTGACGCCGAAGGACTGAACGAGCGTGGGATTCTCGATCCCGGCCCTCAAATAAGCACCGATCTTGGTGCGTTCGATGACCAACCAGGTGCCGAGACAGACCACGAGCGAGGCGACCACCACCCAGGCACGATAGTTGGGCAGAAACATGAAGCCGAGATTGGTGCCCCCGCCGAGCGCCTCGGGGATCGAGTAGGGTTTCCCGGAGACACCGTAGAAGTTGCTGAACAGGCCCTCGACCACGAGGGCGATCCCGAAGGTCAGCAACAGGCCGTAGAGATGATCGAAGCGGTAGAGGCGGCGCAGCATGGTGCGCTCGAACGCCATGCCGAGCAGGCCGACGACGATGGGCGAGACGATGAGCGCGACCCAATAGTTGAGGCCGAAATAATGGAGCGCCATCCAGGCGACGAAGGCGCCCAGCATGTATTGGGCGCCGTGGGCGAAATTGATGATCCGAAGCAGGCCGAAGATGATCGCGAGCCCCAGGCTCAAGACGGCGTAGAACGCGCCGTTGATGAGCCCGATCAAGAGCTGCCCGAAGAGCACCTGCAAGGGGATGCCGAATATCTCCGTCATGGCAGGCTCGCGCTCGGCGGTGCCTCGCCGCCGGGGGCTCCGCAGACCATGGGAGCGGCGCGTGGTTTAAAGCCGCAACTTCGCGCGCCCGAGGCCCGACAGCCCGCAAATGGTCTCGGGCGCCACGCGCCGGTCAAGCGGGTCGGCCCCGTGCTCGCCCCATCGATCAAGGCTAGGCCCGATCGACGTAGCCGTAATAGGCGTTCTCGCGACGCCCGCCGGCGAGCGCGTACTCCCGCTTGATCTCGGCGAGCTTGTCCTGGGGCAACGGCGTGTAGTCGGCGTGGAGATCCAGGTTGTAGAGCCCGGCCGAGTTGAACCCGAAGATCGCGTTCTTGACCAGCCCGTTGGCGGCCCCGAGCGGTGCGAAGCCATGCTTGGCCTGCATGTCCTCGGGGATCTCGATGCGTCGCATCGCCTCGATCTGCCATTGGGGCGAGCCATAGAGCACCGAATCGGTGCCCCAGAGCACGTGATCGACACCCATACCCTTGATCCAGGTGCCGAGCGCGGCCGCCGCGAAGCGCGGGTTCGCGGTGCAGGAGTTCGCGAAGCTCGAGCCCATCTCGGCATAGACGTTGCTGACACCGTGCTCCTCCGGAATCCGTGCGAGATCGCTCACCCATTTGATCTCGCCGGTGGCCTCGAACTCGGCGAGCGCCTGATCGGGAAGCTCGAGGAAAGCCCGCATGCAGCCGTGATAGATGATGAAGTTGATCTCGGGCCAATCCTTCGCCGCCTTCGAAACGTCCCACGGCGTGTTGTGGCGCCAGACGTCCTTCCAGCTCTGCTCATAATCGGCCGGCATCAGTCCCTTGTGAATGCACATATTGGTAATCCCGGCCTTCACCACCTTCTCGTAGAAGGGATACATGAGCTCTTCATCATCGAGCCGCCAGGGATAGCGGGTCGATGCCGTGAGCGGATCGCCGATGGTGTAGGCTTTCCACGACGCCGGATGG
>JAPUJA010000063.1 GCA_027296525.1 Pseudomonadota bacterium
GGACCGCCCGCAGGGTGGCCTCGCTGTTGTGAAGCGCCTCTTCGGCTTTTCGCCGATCGGTGATGTCGACGAGCACGGCGAGCGACGAGGCGAGCTGTCCGTCGTCACCCCACTGGCCGATTTCGGAGAGCAGAACGTGCATGATCTCGCCGTTCTTTTTGACGAATTGGAAGGGAACGTTGCGGGTAAAGCCCATACGCAGAAAGGCGGGGCGAACCTTTTCGGCGGCATAATGGCGCGACTCCTCGGTAAAGAAATCGGTAACCGGCCGTCCGATGACGTCGCTCCGATCGTACCCCAACACGCGCAGCCAATAGTTGCTTGCCCCGATCATCCGTCCTTCGCGGTCGATCGAATAAAGCATCGCGGGGGTTTCGTTGTAGAGAGACTGGTAGCGGTCTTCGCTTTCCCTGAAGGCGGTTTCGGCGCGGCGCTCCTGGGTGATATCCCGGCAGACTCCGAAGAGACAACGCGGCTTGCCGCGTTCCGCCTGAAGCGGGCGTCCCTCCATGGAAATATGGCGGATCTCGCCGTCTGCTCGCACGATGCGAAACTCGAATTCGAGCGACTGGTCGCTCTCGGCCGCCCGGCTCAGCGAATACCAAAACCGTGTCTGGTCTTCTTCATGGATCAGCCGTGACAGCAGATCGACGGCGAAGCGCTCACTGTCTTCGGGAAGCCCCAGGATGCGCTGAAATCCGTCCGATCCCTCGAAGCACTCGTCCTCCGCCATCCATCGCCAGGTGCCGACACCCGCGAATCTCTGCGTGTCGACGAGCGCCTGCAGGTGTTGGCGTTCGGCGGCCCGCAGGTCCTCGATCTCGTCCTGGACGGCTTGATCGCGTTTCCGAAAGAGATAGACGACCACCGCGATGCTCGCGAAGGAGGCGACGAGCGGGGCCACGACGTACCAAAAGATGAGGGGCTCGGACACCTGGAGTTGATTCGACAGGAAGCCGGGGCGCTCGGGAGCGACCATGTGCCCCTCGCTCAAGCTCCGGTAAATCGCGGCGATGATCAGAGCGCAGACCGTGACGCCGGTACCGACGGCGAATGGCGGCAGAATCCACCGCATGTTCCGCAAGCTTCGCACAAACGACACCTCTCTTGCCCGGCGCGTTGACGGGCGAAGGGCGCGAAGGCTCAGTCGGTTGACGGTCACGGATCGGACCTCGCTCGGTTTAAGGGCGCATCAATCGCTCACTTAAAGAAACTCAACACAGTTATGATTATCCCCGCGAGGGGCCAATATATCTGCCATAAAATCGACCAAATTGCAATTATGTATAGAAATGTGTTAAGTATTTCTGTGGTTATTATTAACAGCTGTCGTTAACAATTCGTGTCGGAAGAGTTCATTTTCATGCGCCGTGCTTGTGTCTGGTTTCGGCGCCGACCCACTTAAGCCCGCGTCCCGTCTGCCGCGCTGGCTCGTGCCGTGTTGCGGCGCCGAGTCGAACGCCGTGGTTTTCGGGTGAAGGCGGTAACCTTCGTTAAGATTTTCGTCAATTTGCAAGAAATTTTTGTCGGATTCAAATATAAAACAAGAACAACCTATGTGGGTCAATTGCATGATTTAACCAATTAATGAATAACCTCAACTGTAATATTCTTTTATATTTCAGTATACCTAAAAAATACTTGCGTTTCCGGAATTTTACGTCTAATATTCCTTAATGATTTCTTACTGGCGTGGAGTTCAACACCCGTCCGGAAGCACGCCGCGAAGCTTTGAATGAGGCAGGAACATGCAGGCAGTAGCATCCTCCCCGATCGCTTCGATCCCCACCAACGGGTCGGCCCCCATCACCGGGTCAGCCCCGGCGATGGTGGCAAACCGCCTGTTGGTGGTGGATGACGAGCCGGAAATCTGCGAGTTCATCCGCGACGTCGCGGAGGCGGTCGGCTATGAAGTCGCCGTCTCCCACGACCATCGCCAGTTCCGCTCGCTTTATGAGGAGTTCAAGCCCTCGGCGATCATGCTCGACCTGCGCATGCCCAAAGGCGATGGCGTCGAGCTTCTCCGCTACTTAGCGGATCTGGTTTGCCAGGCCGATATCTTCCTCGCGAGCGGTGTCGATACGCGTACCTTGAATACGGCAATGCGCCTGGCCACGGCGCATGGGCTTAGGATGCGTGAGGCCCTGCGCAAACCTTTCATACTTCCCGATCTCCGGGCGGCGTTGCGCCGGACTCTGAATCTCAACATGTCGATCACCGAGCAGGACTTGGAGGAGGCCATAAGGGCCAACGATCTGTTCCTCCATTACCAACCGAAGGTCAGTCTGGTTGCGGGCGAGACTCCGTCGATCGATGCCGTCGAGGCGCTCTTGCGCTGGGAGCATACGGTCTACGGCGAGTTACCTCCCGACAAATTCATTCCGATTGCGGAGGCCAGCGGTCTGATCGTGCCGTTGACGGATCTCGTGTTGCGTAACGCTCTCGAGCAGTGGCAGATTTGGCACAACGGCGGCCATGACATTCCCGTGGCGGTCAATCTGCCGGCTTGCCTGCTCACCGATCTCGAGTTCCCCGACCGGTTATCGGATCTCTTGACGCACCACGACGTCGACCCCTCACAGCTTATCCTCGAGGTGACCGAGTCGGGCGCCATGATGGACGGCCCGATGGCCATGGATATTCTGACGCGGTTGCGGCTCAAGGGAGTGGAGCTGTCGATCGACGACTTCGGGACCGGCTATTCGGCCCTGGTTCAGCTCTACCGCCTGCCGTTCAGCGAACTCAAAATAGATAAATCCTTTGTCATGGAGATGGATCGGAGCGAAGAGGCGAAGACGATCGTGCGGTCGATTATTGACCTCGCCTACAACCTCGACATGAATGTTTGTGCCGAGGGTGTCGAGACGGTCGTCATCATGGACCTCCTGCGCTCCATGGGATGTGACAAGGCACAAGGGTTTTATTTCAGCCCGCCCGTTCCGGGGAAAGACGTCCATAAGCTTCTCGTGGACGCAGAGCAACTCGGAACGGCGACGAGCCTTTAAGCGCCATTTCTGTCAAACCATGACGGTGACACGAAAATGACGCCCGAAACCAACAACCAGATCGATCCTCTGGATGCCGCGGATGTGGGAGATACGAACATCGCGGAGTTCGCCAAGCCACGGCCCGAAGGCGCAATCTCGGTCGATCACCTGATCGAGCGGATCAAGAAGTTCGGCGGTGGCAAGAAGTTCGGTTGGAAGCTTCTCGACAACCGTGGCGTTGAAGTCACGCCGGGGGATCTCGCCCTCGTGGCGGGGCGCACGGGTCACGGCAAGACGACCGTTCTGTTCAATCTCCTCATCCACTGGCTGGACGCGCATCCGGGCGAGACGTTCGTCTTCTTCTCCTACGAGATTCCGCCCGAGGCGGTGCTCCTCAAGATGCTATCGGCGCTGACCCGCCATTACGGCAAAAGCGGCGGTTGGTCCTATAACGAGGTGCGCAAGTGGATGCAGCGGGGCGACGGCCAGGCCCCCGAGGGCCTCGATGTCAACGATCTGCGAGACGCTCTGCACACCCTTCAACAGTGGGAAGAGCGGCTCATCGTCATCTACCGGCCCGACTGGAACGTCGAGGAGCTGTGCCAGCATGCGATCCGTCTGTCGGCCACCGTGGACAAGCTGGGGGCCATCCTCGTCGATTATCTACAGATCGTGCCCCCGCCGCCGGGCGAGCATGACGGGCGCGAGGTCGAGGTTGCGATCATCGCGCGTCGCCTCAAGCGGCTTGCCGTCAAGCTCGATTGTCCCGTCATCGCCGCGGCGCAGTTCAGCCGCGAAGCGGTGCAATATGGCGATTGGGTTCCCGACGGCACCCTCGAGGACGAAAAGGTCTTGAAAGCGATCGCCAAGCGTCGTCCCCAACTTCATCATTTGAACGGAGGGGCGGGCGAGCAGGAGGCCGATCTCGTGGTCGGCCTGCTCAATTACCAGGCCGACTATCTCGCGGCCTGTGAGGACGCCGGGCTCACCCAGCTCGCGCGCCAGGAAACCGGCAACGCCGGACTCTTCGAGATCGCCATCATCAAGAACCGGCATGGCGAGCTTGGTCTTGCCCCACTCATTCTCGAGGCCCGCACCGGCTACATCCGCGAAACCGGCGCCTTCGGACGCTAGGCGCCTTCGGACGCTAGGCGTCGTCGGGCGCCAAGCCGGCGGCCGGAAACCTCGCGGCCTTGCTCCCCGAAGGCTCGGCGCGGCGGGCCGCCATCTTTTCGTCCTTCAGCGCTCCTCGGCCCGCCAGTTCCGGGCGAGGGTCTGCGCCTCTTCAATCTGATCGAGCGTCATTCGT
>JAPUJA010000064.1 GCA_027296525.1 Pseudomonadota bacterium
GAAATTGCGGTTTTCGCCCCGCTCGTCATCCTCACGATCTTCTTGGGGATTTATCCGTTCCCCGTCCTCGACGTAATCCACAGCTCGGTCGCTCACATGATGGATCAGGCGCAAATGGCGAAGGGTGCCGGAATGCTGGCCGCGAGGTAAAGGAGCGATGGAACGCTACGTACTGTCCGATCTGACGCCGGCGCTCCCTGAGATCTTTCTCGCCGGGGCTGTGCTCGTCCTCCTCATGTTCGGTGTCTTCGCCAAGCGCAACACCACGCGCTCCGTGACCTGGCTGACGGTGGCCGCGCTGGCCGCCGCGCTCGGCCTGGTCGTCGAGGCATCGCCCGAGCGCACCACGACCTTCTACGGCATGTTCGTCAATGACGGCTTCGCCGGCTTCATGAAGATGCTGGTGCTCATCGGAGCGGGGGCCACGCTTGTCATGTCGATGAGCTATGTCCGTCGCGAAGGGATGAATCGATTCGAATTCCCGATTCTCATCCTGTTCGCCACGATCGGCATGCTCATGATGATTTCGGCGAACGATCTAATAGCGCTCTATGTCGGCTTGGAATTGCAGAGCCTCGCGCTCTACGTCATCGCGGCGTTCCAGCGCGACACGGTTCGTTCCTCGGAGGCGGGCCTCAAATATTTTGTCTTGGGCGCGCTTTCCTCAGGGATGCTGCTTTACGGGAGCTCGCTGATCTACGGATTCACCGGCACGACCAATTTCGACGGTCTCGCGCAGGCCTTGGCGCTCGGGGCCGGACCCTCGATCGGGATCCTCGTCGGCCTCGTCTTCGTGCTCGCCGGGCTCGCCTTCAAGGTTTCGGCGGTGCCCTTCCATATGTGGACGCCCGACGTCTATGAGGGTGCGCCGACGGCGGTGACCGCGTTCTTCGCCGCCGCGCCCAAGATCGCGGCGACGGGGCTTCTGCTTCGGGTTCTGCTCGGGCCTTTCCACGGCCTCGTCGGTGATTGGCAGCAAATCGTGATCGCGATTTCGATTCTCTCCATGCTGCTCGGGAGCTTCGCCGCGATCGGCCAGACGAACATCAAACGGCTGATGGCCTACAGCTCGATCAGTCATATCGGCTTCGCCCTCGTCGGCCTCTCGGCGGGAACGGCGGTGGGCGTGCGCGGCGTCATCGTGTACATGACGATCTATATGGCCATGACCCTTGGCACCTTCGCCTGCATTTTGGCGATGCGCCAGAAGGGCCGTATGGTCGAGGGGATCGCCGATCTCGGGGGGCTCGCGAAGAGCAATCCGCTGATGGCGCTGGCGCTCGCCATTTTCATGTTTTCGATGGCGGGAATCCCGCCGCTCGCCGGCTTCTTCGGCAAGCTCTATGTCTTCCTGGCGGTGATCGAGGAAGGGCTTTATGGGCTTGCCGTGATCGGGGTGTTGAGCAGCGTGGTTTCGGCTTTCTATTACGTCCGGATCGTAAAGGTCATGTATTTCGACGCTCCCGCCGAACCTTTCGATCGTCCGGTGGGGCGGGAAATCTCGCTCGTCGTGGCCGGGAGCGGGTTGTTCACGGTCTTCTTCGTCACCTTCGCGACGCCGATCCTGGCCGGGGCGGAAGCGGCGGCGAGGGCGCTCTTTCCATGATGGGACAATGGCAACGCGTAAATCCACGGTTCATCTCCCGACGGGATATCGCCTGATCTCCTGCGATAGCGTCGGCAGCACGAACGACGAGGCGAAGCGCCTTGCGCTTGCCGGTGAGGAGTCGGGAGCCGTTCTTTGGGCGCGCGAGCAAACCGCTGGACGGGGCCGTCGCGGCCGTCCCTGGGTTTCCCCGCCCGGCAATCTCTACTGCTCGCTGCTGCTCAAGGCCGATTGGCCGCCCTTTCGGGCGTCACAACTCTCTTTCGTGACCGCGCTTGGCGTGTGTGAAGCGATCGATCGGCTCGTCGACCGCCCTCGCGCGCGCTGCAAATGGCCGAACGACGTGCTCATGCAAGGCCGCAAGCTCGCGGGCGTGCTGCTCGAGTCGGCGAGTGAGCAATCGGGGCAAGTGGACTGGCTCGTCCTGGGGCTGGGCGTCAATATCGTTTCTCATCCCGAACTGCCCGACGGTGACACCGCGACCGACATCAAGACCGAAACCGGTGTCGAGCTCGGCGCGCAAGAGTTGCTCGAGGCGTTCGTCGGATGTTTCGACGACCGGCGCCGGGACTGGGAGGCGGCGGGCTTCGGTCCCATCCGCGAGGCCTGGCTCGAGCGTGCCGAGGGCTTAGGCGAAATGGTGCGCGTGACAATCGACGATGAAGAAGTGGACGGGCGATTCGACGATCTCGCGGAGACGGGCGAGCTCGTCCTCGTTCTCGCAAACGGCGAACGGCGCCGGTTGAGCGCCGGCGACGTACGCTACCTGCGTGCCGCGTGAGGCCGATGCTTCTCACAATCGATCAGGGCAACACCAACACCGTCTTCGCCCTCTTCGAGGGAAACGCGCTTCGAGGCAAATGGCGTACGGCGACAGATCCGCGGCGTACGGCCGAGGACTATGTGGTTTGGTTCGGCCAGCTCCTGGGCGATGGCGGCTTCGCCTTCGGCGATCTTACGGAGGCCGTGATCTCGACCGTGGTGCCCCAGGGTTTGCGGGCCCTCATCGAGCTTTGCCGGGATCACGCGAAGACCGAGCCCCTCATCGTCGGACCGGATCTCGATCTCGGCATCGAGATTCGCATTTCGCACCCCGACGAGGTGGGCGCCGATCGGCTGGTCAACGCCGTCGGGGCCCACAGCCGGCATGGCGGGCCGCTGATCGTGATCGATTTTGGCACGGCCACCACCTTCGACTCGATCGGCGAGAGGGGAGATTATCTGGGCGGCGTGATCGCGCCCGGCATCAATCTCTCGCTCGAGGCGCTTCACCGGGCGGCCGCGATGCTGCCGCGGGTCGCCGTGGAACGGCCCGAGAAGGTCATCGGCGACGGCACCATCTCCGCCATGCAGTCCGGCATCTATTGGGGCTATATCGGGCTGATCGAGGGGATCGTCGAGCGCATGAAGGAGGAGATCGGCACGCCGCTGGCGACCCTCGCGACGGGCGGTCTCGCGCCGCTCTTCGCCGAGGCGAGTACGGCGATCGACGAGGTGGACGAGGAGCTGACGATCTACGGCCTGCTTGAGATCTATCGCCGCAACCGGCCCCGACCCGCATGAGCGATTCCTTCGATCCCTCGGCCGAGGGGCTTTATTTCGTTCCGCTCGGCGGCGCGGGCGAAATCGGCATGAATCTTAATCTCTACGCGGTTGATGGCGAATGGCTGATCGTCGATCTGGGCATCACCTTCGCCGATGAGCGCCTGCCGGGCGTCGACATCGTGCTTCCCGACCCGAGCTTCATCGTCGAGCACCGAGAGCGGCTTCGGGGCATCGTGTTGACCCATGCCCACGAAGACCATCTGGGCGCGGTGCCCTATCTTTGGCCGCGGCTCGGCTGCCCGGTTTTCGCGACGCCGTTTGCGGCCCAAGTGTTGCGAGCGAAGCTCGCCGGGGAGGAGATGGGCGAAGACGTGCCGATCAATGAGGTCCCTCTCGGCGGCGGGTTGGAGCTCGGTCCCTTCCGCCTTCGCTTCCTCGGCGTTACCCATTCGATTCCCGAATCCAACGCGCTCGTGATCGATACGCCGCATGGGCGCGTGCTTCACACCGGCGATTGGAAAATCGACCCCGAGCCGCTTGTCGGTGGCGAGATCGAGAGGGCGGAGTTTAGCCGTCGCGGTGACGAGGGGGTCCTCGCCCTGGTGTGTGATTCGACGAACGTGTTTCGCGACGGCGTGTCGGGATCGGAGGCGGCGGTTCGGGCGAGCCTCGAGCAATTGCTCGGCGAGTGCGCCGGGCGGGTGTTCGTCACGCTTTTCGCCTCGAACATCGCGCGCGTGAGCAGCATCCTGGCGGCGGCCCGGTCCCAGGGCCGCGCGGTCGTCTTGCTCGGCCGGGCCTTGGGCCGCTATATCGATGCCGCGCGGGCGACGGGCTATATGGACGCGGACGATCGCTTCATCACCGAGGAGGAGGCGGGCGATCGGGCCGGCGGCGATCTCGTGTATCTCTGCACCGGTTGCCAGGGCGAGCCGAACGCCGCGCTCGCGCGAATCGCCAGGGGCGACTACCGCAATCTCACGATCGGACGGGGCGATGTGGTGATCTTCTCGTCGAAGATCATCCCGGGCAACGAACGGGCGATCGATCGGCTGCACAACCGGCTGGCCGTCCTCGGCGCGAAGGTGATCACGGAAAGGGATCATTTTGTCCATGTCTCGGGGCATCCGGCCCGCGAGGAGCTCAAGCAGATGTATGGCTGGACGCGCCCAACCATCGCCGTTCCCGTGCACGGCGAGGAACGGCATCTGCTCGAGCATGCGCGGCTCGCGGAGAGCCTCGGGGTGCCCGAGGTCATCGTCGTGCGAAACGGCGAGGTCGTGCGGCTCGAATCGGGGCGGGCTGAAATCGTCGGTCATGTGGCGACGGGCCGGCTCGCACTCGACGGAAAGGCCCTGGTTGACACCGAGGGCACGGCGATCCGCGAACGGCGGCGCCTGATGTATGACGGGATCGTGCTCGTCACTCTCGTGCTCGACCGGCACGGGAAGCTCCTTACCGAGCCGCGCTTGAGCGCGCCCGGACTCGCGAACGGGGAGGACGGCGGTGAGATCGTCGATCAGACGATCGCGGCCATCATCGATGCCATCGGCGACTTGTCCAAGACGGAGCGCCGCGATGATGCGGCCGTGCACGAGGCGGCGCGGCTCGCCGTGCGCCGCGCCTTTCGAGCGGGCCGGGGGAAGCGTCCGCTCATCGAGATCCAAGTGGTCAGGCCTTAGCTTTTCGGGATGCAGGCGATGGACTCGAAGAGTGTCAGGCCGCAAAAGCATCGGATGTCTCTCCCAGGCCGAACCGTCGACCGGCAGAAACGCTCTTGGTGCGGGACGCTCGGACGCTCGGCCGGGCTCGGCGTGTTGTTGCTCGTCCTGATGCTCGTGGAAGGCGCCGGCGCCCAGGAGCTTCCCCCCGACGTCGCCCGGAGCATCGAGCACGCCGCGGAGGAGGGCCAACGCTATCGCAGGGATTTTCCCCCGAGCGCGCTCGAGTTCGAGTTGAACGGCAATCGCTGGCTGCAAGCGGCGACCGTAACGGCGATCGTGGAGCGCCCGGAGTTCACCGATGCGATCATGCGCCGCGCCGTGGCGGCCGACCCCGAGGCGGCGGGCCCGTTGGTTCGCCATGTGAACGTAAGCTTTCCGGGCTATGCGCCGGTTATTGCGGCCGCGACCGGCGGCACGGTGGAAGCCCCGGCGCCTGGCGTCGATAGCCCGGCGGCATGGTATGGCGCGGACACCTATCTCCCCCTCCTCGCGGACCGCCCGCCCGGCTGGCCGGTTCTGCCGAAGGAGGGGGGCGCCGACGGCTATGATGACCCCCTCGAGGGCATGAATCGGGTCTTTTTCTATTTCAATGGGGCGCTCGACTTCTTGATCTTCGAGCCGCTCGCCCGGGTCTACCGTTTCGTCATGCCCGATAAGGCCAAGCCCCATGTTCGGAATGCCTTCGACAACCTCTCGCTGCCCGTGGTGTTCGCCAACGATCTCCTGCAGCTCGAATTCGCCCAGGCGGGTGAAACCCTCGCCCGGCTTCTCATCAACAGCACGGTGGGGGTGGTCGGGCTGTTCGATCCCGCGGCGACGTTGGGGCTCGAGCCTCACGATACGGGCTTCGGCGAGACCCTCTATCTCTATGGCGTCGGCGACGGGTTCTACCTGGTCCTTCCGCTTTTGGGGCCCGCGGCGGTGCGCGATGCGGTCGGGGCCGGCGTGGACGGTTTGCTCGACCCGCGCAGCTATCTTCTCACCACGGAAACGCAGCTTGCGCTCTATCTGGCCGGAGGCATCGTGATCCGCGAGCGTGAGCTCGATTCCGTCGACTTTCTCACCGAGAACGCCGAGGATCCATATGTCGCGGTGCGCGCCTGGATCTACCAGCAACGCGAGCGCGATTTCGATACCAACTGTCTGAAGCGCAAAGCGCTTTCCTGCCCCGATCGGTGAACGCGCCCATCCGATGGGTGATGGCGCGCCCCGTGCGGCACGTGATAAAACAACCCGGCCGGTTAGATCGCCGAGGGAGAGTCGAATGATCGGACGTCTCAACCACGTGGCGCTCGCCGTTCCTGACCTCACGGCGGCGACGGCGCTCTATCGCGATTCCCTCGGCGCCGGGGTCTCCCCGCCCGTGGCGATGCCCGAGCACGGTGTCACCACGGTGTTCGTCGAGCTGCCCAACACCAAGATCGAGTTGCTCGAGCCGCTCGGCGCCGATTCCCCCATCGCGCGTTTTCTCGAGCGCAACCCGGCGGGGGGCGTCCATCATGTCTGTTACGAAGTGGAGGATATTCTCGAAGCGCGGGCGCTGCTCGAGGCGCAGGGGCTGCGCGTGCTCGGCGACGGCGAGCCCAAGATCGGGGCGCACGGAAAGCCCGTCCTGTTCCTGCATCCGAAGGATTTTTGCGGCACGCTGTTCGAGCTCGATCAGGCGTGAGTCGATGGGCGCCGCTTCAATCTTTCTCGTTTTCGTCATCGTTTGGTGGCTCGTCTTCTTCATGGTCTTGCCCCACGGCATTCGCACGCCGGACAAGCCCGACCGTCCGGGCACGGTGGAGAGCGCGCCGATCAAGCCACGCCTGTGGCTCAAGGCGGCGATTACGACGGGCATCGCCACCGTCATCACCGGGATTATCGTTGGGGTCGTGGAGGTGGATTTCCTGACCTTCGTCGACGTGGATGAAGCCCCTTGAGCTACTGCGAGGAGGCTCCGGGCCATCCCTGGCACGGGCCGTATCACGATAACGAATACGGCTTCCCGATTCGTTCCGACACCCGGCTCTTCGAGCGTCTGATGCTCGAGATCAATCAGGCGGGGCTTTCCTGGCTCACGGTTCTGAAGAAACAGGCGGCCTTCCGCGAAGCGTTCGAAGGCTTCGATCTCGACCGCGTGGCCGCCTACGGCGATCGCGAGCGCAAACGCCTGCTTGAGAACGAAGGCATCATTCGCAACCGGCGCAAGATTGACGCCGCGATCGAGAACGCGCGCCGCGCCGTGGATTTGCGTGAACGCTCCGGGTCGATCGCGGCTTGGCTCGACGAGCATCACCCGCGTCCCAAGGACGAGTGGGTCAAAATCTTCAAGAAAGAGTTCGTCTTCGTCGGCGGCGAGATCGTCGGCGAATTCCTCATGAGCACCGGCTATCTTCCCGGCGCCCATGAGACCGGCTGTCCCGTTTACCGGAAGATTGCCCGCTTGAATCCGCCTTGGATGACGCCCGCTTGATCGGCTTTACCGAAGCGCCGGGCGGATGCGGGCCGTGCTTGGCGCGTATCGCGGGACATAAAAAAACAAGGCCCGAAGACCTTGTGTTCGAAATAGCTTAAGCAAATCGAACCATTTATTATTTGGTTATGGGCCGCGTTCGCGCGACCTCGTCCCCGTCTCTCCGGGTTATGGGAAGCCTCCCCGCATTCTTGGCCGTCCCCGTTGCAGGGGTCTTCCAATAAGCGCGCGATCTTAGTGGCAATCCGGATCGAGGTCACGAATCTTTATTGGGCCTTATTGATCTCGCCGGCTGCTCAGGCTGTTGAGATCGATAAATTGGTTAATGAGTCCCTACTTTCGGCCAGGGTTTTTTTAATAAGAAAGTTGTACTATTGCGCAAACCAAGCTCGATTTTACGTGAACATGAAACCGGCGTTCGTCACGGCTCTATTCATCACGGCCCTATTCATCGCGGCCGCGCTCGGGGCGCAGTCGGCGCGGGCCGAGGGGGTCCTCGTCGCCGAGCCCGACCCCTGTGCCGGGTTGACGCGCCACAGCCCGGCGCTCGATGTCGCCTACGAGCCCGGGATCGACGCTGCGGGGGAGCCGGTCACTCCGGCCGATCTCGACGAGGGCGCCCGGCTCGCCCTCCCTCCGTCTTACCATCTCGACCTCTTCGTGCGGCTCGACGAGCTCATCGAGATCGATCCCGATTCGAACCTCGCGCCGGTGGTCGATTCGGAATTGTCGGTCGGCAAGGTCACGATCGAAGGCGACGACATGAGCTTCAACGGCCAGCCGCTTGCCTCGCAGGCGGATAACGAGCTCGCGCGCGCCTGCCGTGAGCGCCAAGAGGCCGAGCGCGAGTAAAGCCGCCCCTTGTCATCGAGAGGGCCGTTTCCCGGAGCAGATCGTGACGCGGGCCGCCCCCGGCGGCTCGGGGTGCGCCGTTGCCATTCGCCGGCGCATTGGGCATAAAGGCGATCCTTGTGCGGCCGCGTCCTTCGATCGAGGGGAAGATGCGTCTATCCGTCTATTTTCTTCCCACCCTGAAAGAGAATCCGAGCGAAGCCCAGATCCCGTCTCATCGCCTCATGCTGCGCGCCGGGATGATCCAGCAGTCGAGCGCGGGCATCTATTCCTGGCTGCCGCTCGGGCATCGGGTGTTGCGGCGGATCGAACAAATCGTCCGCCAGGAGATGGACGCCGCCGGGTGCCAGGAGGTCCTGATGCCCGCGATTCAACCCGCCGATCTTTGGCGCGAAAGCGGACGCTACGATCAATATGGCGAGGAGATGCTGCGGCTGCGCGACCGGCACGAGCGCGATATGCTTTTCGGGCCCACCCATGAAGAGGTTGTGACCGACATCTTCCGCCGCAACATTAAAAGCTACCGGGATTTGCCGAAGAACCTCTACCAGATCCAGTGGAAGTTCCGTGACGAGATCCGCCCGCGCTTCGGTATCATGCGCGGGCGCGAGTTCTATATGAAGGACAATTTCTCCTTCGACCTCGACTTCGAAGGAGCGAAACGTTCCTACAACAAGATGTTCGTGGCTTACCTGCGAACCTTCGCGCGCATGGGACTCAAGGCGATTCCGATGGAGGCCAAATCAGGTCCGATCGGCGGCGATATGAGCCATGAATTCGTGATCCTCGCCGAGACCGGCGAGTCCGCCGTCTATTGTCACGCCGACTATCTGGACATGGACATGCTCGCCGAGGGAGTCGATTACACGCAAGCTCTCGACCCGATCATCGCGTCCTGGACCCGTCATTACGCCGCGACCGATGACAAGCACGAGCCTGAACGCTTCGAGCGGGAAGTGCCCGAGGACAAACGCCTGACGACGCGCGGCATTGAGGTCGGCCATATTTTTTATTTCGGGACGAAATATTCGAAGCCGATGGGCGCCACGGTGACCACCGAGGACGGCCGCGAGGTTCCGGTCGAAATGGGTTCCTACGGGATCGGCGTTTCGCGCCTCGTCGGCGCGGTCATCGAGGCCGGTCACGACGAGGCCGGCATCATCTGGCCGGAAAGCGTCGCACCCTTCAGACTGGGGCTCATTAATCTGAAAATCGGAGATCCGGCCTGCCGGAAGGCGTCGGATGAAATTTACGGGACGCTTAAGGGGCGTGACGTGGAAATCCTTTATGACGACCGTGACGAAAGCGCCGGCGCGAAGTTTGCCACCATGGACCTCATCGGCCTTCCCTGGCAGCTGATCGTCGGCCCGCGAGGATTGAAAGCCGGCGTCGTCGAGCTGAAAGAACGCGCGACAGACGAGCGCCAGGAGCTCTCGGTCGAGGCGGCGCTCGCGCGGTTCGCGGGATAACGCGCGCTCATGTTCTCCGCCTTCGAACGGATGGTCGCGTTCCGCTATCTTCGGGCGCGGCGTCAGGAGGGCTTCATCTCGGTCATCGCCGGTTTTTCGCTCGCCGGAATCGCGCTCGCCGTGGCGACGCTGATCGTCGTGCTCTCGGTCTTCAATGGCTTCCACGAGGAGCTGCTGAAGCGCATCCTCGGCCTAAACGGCCACGTCGCGGTCTACAGCGCGAGCGAGGGCCTAAAGGACTACGACGCTCGGGCCCAATCGGTCGCCCGCCTCGAGGGCGTCGTCCTGGTCGTGCCGAAGATCGAGGGTCAAGTGATGGCGACCGGCCCGCGCGCCGCGGGCGGGGCTCTCGTGCGTGGCGTGCGGCCCGATTATTTCACGCTTCGCTCCATCATCACCGACAACATCGTGGCGGGCCGCCTCGCGGACTTCGGAACCGAAGGCGGGGTCGTCGTCGGCCGCCGGTTGGCGAACCGGCTCGGTCTGTGGGTCGGCGATGAGATCACACTGATCTCGCCACAGGGGAATTTTACGGCGTTTGGCACGGTGCCGCGCATGCGCGCCTACCCGATCGCGGCGCTCTTCGAGATCGGCATGTTCGAGTACGACAGCACATTCGTCTTCATGCCGCTCGATTTGGCGCAGGTCTATTTCCGCTTGCCCGATGCCGTGACGGGCCTCGAGGTGATGATCGAGGACCCGGACGGGGCGGCAGAGGCGCGCGGCGCGATCGCTGAGGCCGCCGGGCCGAATGTTCGCGCCGAGGACTGGCAACAGAAACACGCGCATTTCTTCAACGCGATCCAGGTCGAGCGCAATGTGATGTTCGTGATCCTGACCCTCATCGTGCTGGTCGCGGCCTTCAATATCATTTCCGGCCTGATCATGCTGGTGAAGGACAAGGGGAAGGACATCGCGATCCTCCGCACCATGGGGGCGAGCCGAGGATCGATCCTGCGCATCTTCTTCATGAACGGCGCGACCATCGGGATCGTCGGCACCCTGATCGGACTCGGTCTCGGCGTCGGCTTCGCCAGCAATATCGACATCATCCGCGGCTGGCTTGAGAGTCTGACCGGGACCGAGCTGTTCGCCGCCGAAATCTACTTCCTGGCGCATCTGCCCGCGCGTCTCCTGCCCGGGGACGTGGCGAGCGTCGTGGCTCTCTCGCTCGGGCTCTCTTTCCTCGCGACGATCTATCCGGCTTGGCGCGCGGCGCGCCTCGATCCCGTGGAGGCCTTGCGAGAGAGCCACGACGCTCGCCACGTCCCCGGGCAGGAGACGCGCGGGCAGATGCGCCAGGAAGTAGATTTCGGCGGCGAACAGCTCGGTCCCGGTCAGACTCTCAAGCCA
>JAPUJA010000065.1 GCA_027296525.1 Pseudomonadota bacterium
CCTACCTCCACTATCACGACATCGAGCTCGGCCAGGTCAACTCCTTCACGCTCAACGACACGCCGATCGCCGTGATCATGCGCGAAGAAATCCGCTTCGAGGACGAGGTGACCGTGACGCGCGTCGAGCGCAGGCCCGGCACGCTCGAGATCACGTTGGTCGACACCGACGATCCGGGAAGGGGCGAGCTGCGCCTGACCTTCGCGGACGCGCCGCTCGAACTTCGTCAATGGACGGTGCTCGACGCGCAAGGTCAGAGCACGACCGTCGCCTTCATGGATATCCGGAGGAATCTGCCCTTGGACGACGCGCTCTTCGTGTTCGAAAATCCCCACGAGGCGGCGCGTCCCGGCCGGTCGGCACCCTAAGATCAGGAATCATCGCTGCCCTAAGACCTGTCTCCCGGCCTCATGGTTCGACACGCTCACCCTTCGACAAGCTTGAGGCGCGCGATCCTGATCCCGAGCTTGTCGAGGGACGAGGGACGAAGTATGAGAGCCGACCGGCGTTTTTCTGAAAGCGGATACGAGCCGGCAAGGCGTGCGGGCCGGCTCGGCCCAGGGAACCATCTCGGCCCGAGGGGGAAGAGTTGAAGGGCGTTTCGAGAGAAACCCCGGTCTGGCGCGACGGCGCGTGGCACCGGCGCGTCTGGCGGCTTGCCGGTCCGATGATCCTCTCCGGCCTCACCGTGCCGCTCCTGGGCGCGGTCGATACCGCACTCGTCGGCCATCTGGAGGAACCCACCTATCTCGGCGCGGTCGCGCTCGGGGCACTCGTCTTCAGCTTCCTCTTCTGGGGTTTCGGATTCCTGCGCATGGGCACGACGGGCCTCGCCGCCCAGGCCTTCGGCGCGGGCGATGAGCCGGCGCTTCGCGCGACGCTCCTGCGCGCGCTCACGCTCGCGTTCCTGCTCGGTTTCCTGCTGGTCGCGCTCCAATGGGCGATCACGGCCGGCGCCTTCGCGCTGTTCGAGGCCAGCCCCGAGGTCGAAGCCTATGGGCGGCTCTATGTCCTCATTCGGATCTGGAGCGCACCGGCGGCGCTCGCGCGCTTCGCCCTGACCGGCTGGCTCCTGGCGACCCAAAACCCGCGCGCGCTCCTTGTCATCATCCTGCTGGTCAACGGCCTCAACATCGCGCTCGATCTTCTCTTCGTGCTCGGCTTCGGGCTCGGGGTCGCCGGGGTCGCCTGGGCGACGGTGGGGGCCGAGTATGTCGGGCTCGCCGCCGGGCTCGTGATTGCCGCCCGCCGGGTCGCTTGGCGCGCCCAGCCGGTCTCCCTCGCACGCCTGCTCGCCGCGGGCGAACTCATACGGATGTTCCGGGTCAACCGCGACATCTTTCTCCGCACGCTTTGCCTGCTCGCGGTCTTCGTCTATTTCACCAACCTGGGCGCGCGCCAGGGCGACGTCATCCTCGCCGTCAACGCCGTTCTCCTGAATATCGCGAGCTTCTACACCTTCGGCGCCGACGGTATCGCGCACGCGGTCGAGGCGCTCACCGGGGGCGCGGTGGGCGAAAGGCGGCGCGCGACCTTCCGGCGCGCGGTCGGGGTTTGCGCCCTGTGGGCGGCGGGCGCCACGCTTCTCGCCACGGCGATCTTCGGCCTCGCCGGCGCACCGGCAATCGACCTCCTGACCGATCTCGAGGCGGTGCGTCGCGCGGCCCGGGATTACCTTCCCTGGGTCATCGCCTTTCCCGGGGCGGCGCTCGCCGGCTTCCTGCTCGACGGGGTCTTCATCGGCACCACGCGAACGCGCGAGATGCGCAACATGATGATGCTCGCGCTCGCCTTCTTCCTGCCGCTCGCCTGGTGGCTGACCGGGGCCTACGGCAATCACGGGCTGTGGCTCGCCTTCCTGCTGTTCATGATCGTGCGGGGATTGAGCCTCGGTTTCGTCTTCTGGCGCATCGAGCGCCGCGCAGGCTTCGTGGCCGAGGGCTAGCGCGAGAGCCATATATTGCGTAGAGTTTCGCGGGTTTCTTGGACTTCGGCGGCGTTTTGCCATGACTCAATCACCGCCCCTTCCGGTGATCGGGCTCGTCTCCTGCGTGCGCGAGGTGGGGATTCACCCGTTTCACATCGTGGGCGAGAAATACGTCTTCGTCATCGCGCGCGCCTGCCAGGCGATGCCGCTGCTCATCCCCGCGCTCGGATCCGAGATCGACATCGACGACCTGCTTCGCCGCCTCGACGGCGTGTTCTTCCCCGGAAGCCCCTCGATGGTTGCGCCCCACCACTATGGCGGCACGCCGAGCCGGCCCGGCACTCACCATGATCCCCAGCGCGACGAGACGACCCTGCCGCTGATTCGCCGGGCGATCGAGCGGGGCGTGCCGTTGCTCGCGATCTGTCGGGGCTTTCAGGAGCTCAACGTCGCGCTCGGCGGCACGCTCCACGAATTCGTCCAGGACGTGCCGGGAATGATGGATCACCGCGAGGACAAGAGCCAGCCGCGCGAGGCCCAATACGCGCCCGCGCACGGGCTCGAGCTCGTCCCGGACGGGCGGCTCGCCGAGCTCGCGGGCGGCGCGGCTGCCGACGTCAACTCGCTCCACACCCAAGGGATCGACCGGCTGGGCAAGCGCCTCGTCGTGGAGGCGCGCGCGCCCGACGGGCTGATCGAGGCCGCGCGGGTCGCGGACGCGGCGAACTTCGCGCTCGGGCTGCAATGGCATCCCGAGTATCAATGGCATTCGGCCTACGGCGGGGCGAAAGCCAAAGACCCGTTCTCGGTCGCCATCTTCCGGGCTTTCGCCGACGCGGCCCGTGCGCGCGCGGCGGCGCGGCGCGTCACCTTCACGGACGAAGTCGCCTAGGCGCGCAACGCTTCGGAGGTTTCGGAGCCATAAAGGCACCGGAAAAGCAGGAGAGGGAGACACATGGCCACAGTGGCACGACTGAACAGCGACACCGCGCGCTGGCGCGAGATGGATCGGCTCCATCAGCTTCATCCCTACACCGAGTTCAAGAGCTACGCCCGCGAGGGGGGCCGCATCATCACCAAGGCCGACGGCGTCTGGCTCTGGGATTCCGAAGGCGAGCAGATCCTCGACGGCATGGCGGGGCTGTGGTGCGTCAATATCGGCTACGGCCGCGACGAGCTCGCGGAAGCGGCCTACGCGCAGATGAAGGAGCTGCCCTACTACAACACCTTCTTCAAGACGGCGACGCCGCCCTCGGCCGAGCTCGCGCAAATATTGAGCGAGGTGACGCCCAAGGGCTTCGAGCATGTCTTCTTCTGCAATTCAGGCTCGGAAGCGAACGACACGGTGGTCAAGATCGTCCGCTACTACTGGAACCTGATGAAGAAGCCCGAAAAGAAAACGATCATCAGCCGCAACTACGCCTATCACGGGGTTACGCTCGCGAGCGCGAGTCTTTCAGGCCTCTCCGACATGCACGGGCAGTTCGACCTGCCGCTCGACAAAGG
>JAPUJA010000066.1 GCA_027296525.1 Pseudomonadota bacterium
CGCGCCCCGGGGACCGGCCGTCGAGCTCCTGCGGGTGGCCCGGCTGAACGAGCTTAGCGTCGAGCGGGTGGAAGGAGCGCTCGCGCCTTGGTTCGAGCGCGTGGCCTCGACCGATGGCCGGCCTTGACAGGCCTTCGAATCACATTAGAGTGCGCAAAGGTTTATAATCATTATAGTTTTCTCGGTTTAGGCGACGCCCGGAATGGTCACGATCACGCTGCCGGACGCAAGCCAGCGACGTTATGACGGCCCGGTGACGGGGGCGGAAATCGCCCGCGACATCGGCCCGGGTCTGGCCAAGGCCGCGCTCGTCATACGCGTCGACGGTGCGCTCTGGGATCTCTCGCGGGCCATCGATCGGGACGCCGAGGTGGCGATCATCACCGCAAAGGATCCCGAGGCGCTCGAGCTCTTGCGCCACGACGCCGCGCATATCATGGCGGAGGCGGCCAAGGAGCTCTATCCCGAACTGCAGGTCACAATCGGTCCGGCGATCGAGAACGGGTTCTATTACGACTTCTATCGGGAGCAGCCGTTTACGCCCGAGGACCTCGAAAGGATCGAGGCGCGCATGCGCGAGATCGTCAAGCGGGGCGAGCCGATCACGCGCGAGGTGTGGGCGCGCGGCGATGCGATCGCCTTCTTCCGCGACCAAGGCGAGGCCTTCAAGACCGAGATCATCGAGGCGCTTCCGCCGGAGGAGGAGATCACGGTCTACCGGCAGGGCGGCTTCGTCGATCTGTGCCGCGGACCTCACCTGCCTTCGACGGACAAGGTCGGGGCGTTCAAGCTCTTGAAGCTCGCCGGGGCCTATTGGCGGGGCGACAGCCGAAACCCGATGCTTCAGCGCATCTACGGCACCGCCTGGCCGGACGAGAAGCAGCTCAAAGCCTACCTCGAACGGCTGGCCGAAGCCGAGAAGCGGGACCACCGCCGGCTCGGCCGCGAAATGGACCTCTTCCATTTCCAGGAGGAGGCGGCGGGAAGCGTTTTTTGGCATGCCAAAGGCTGGACGCTCTATCGATTGCTCGAGGACTACATGCGGCGCCGGCTCGCCAAAGCGGGTTACATCGAAGTCAACACCCCTGAGCTCGTCGCCCGTTCGCTCTGGGAAGCCTCGGGGCATTGGGAGAAGTTCGGCGAACATATGTTCACGACCGAGACGGACGGCCACATCCTCGCGCTCAAACCCATGAACTGCCCGTGCCATGTGCAGATTTTCCGCCAGGGGCTCAAGAGCTATCGCGATCTTCCCCTTCGTATGGCGGAGTTCGGCTCATGTCATCGCAACGAACCCTCCGGCGCGCTTCACGGGCTGATGCGGGCACGCGCCTTCACCCAGGACGACGCGCATATTTTTTGTACCGAAGACCAGGTCACCGAGGAAACGCGCGCGTTTTGCGAGTTGCTCCTGGAGATCTACCGGGATCTTGGCTTCGCCGAGGTGCAGGTGAATTTCGCCGACCGGCCCGAGCGGCGCGTGGGCTCCGACGCGATCTGGGACAAGGCCGAGATGGCGCTTCGCGACGCCTGCGCCGAGGCCGGCCTCGGCTACGAGCTCAATCCCGGCGAGGGGGCGTTCTACGGCCCCAAGCTCGAGTTCGTGCTGCGCGACGCGATCGGGCGCCAGTGGCAATGCGGGACGCTCCAGGTGGACTTCGTCCTGCCCGAACGGCTCGATGCCTCCTATGTCGGCGAAGACGGCGACCGGCATCGGCCGGTCATGCTCCACCGGGCGATCCTGGGCTCCATGGAACGCTTCATCGGCATCCTGATCGAGCACCATGCGGGCCGCATGCCGCTTTGGATGGCGCCGCTCCAGGTAGCGGTGGCGACGATCACGAGCCAGAGCGATGCCTATGCGGCGGAGGTCGCACGCCGCTCCGAGGCGGTGGGCCTCAGGGTCCTGCTCGATCAAAGCAACGAGAAGATCACCTACAAGGTGCGCCGGCACAGCGTGGCCAAGATCCCCGTCATGCTCGTGGTGGGCAAAAAGGAGGCCGAGCAGGAAAGCGTCTCGGTCCGCCGGCTGGGTGGCAAGGAGCAAGAAATCCTTGCACTCGGGGAGGCTCTCGATAGACTTGAAGAAGAGGCCGCCGGACCCGCGTTCTGAGGGCGGATGTCCCGCTTCGGAAGAAAGCGTCGGCGCCCGGAAGTCGCTTTGAAAACCGAAAGGAGAAAGACGCATCGTTAGACCCTTTCTGGCCACGCCGCCATCGCGGGAAGGGCCTCGTGTAAACGAGCAGATTACCGCACCCAATATCCGCCTCATCGATCAGAACGGTCAGAACATCGGCGTTGTCGGCACCGAGCGCGCGCGTGAGCTTGCGGACGAGGTCGGTCTCGATCTTGTGGAAATTTCGCCGACCGGCGACCCTCCGGTCTGCAAGCTCCTTGATTACGGGCGGTACAAATACGAGTCCCAGAAGAAAGCGGCCGAAGCGCGCAAGAAGCAGAAGACGATCGAGGTTAAGGAGGTCAAGATGCGTCCGGGCATCGATGCCGCCGACTATCAGGTCAAGCTGCGCAACATCACGCGCTTCCTCCACGACGGCGATAAGGTAAAGGTCACCATGCGCTTCCGGGGCCGTGAGATGGCCCACCAGGAACGCGGCATGGAGGTTCTCAATCGCGTGCGCGACGATCTCACCGAGATCGCCAAGGTCGAGCAGACCCCGGCCCTGGAGGGACGGCAGATGACCATGGTCGTCGTCCACAGATAACGCCGGCTTAAGCGATTGTGGTCTAGAATCAATCTTTGCGACGGAGGTTGCCGGTGATTTTGAGTGCGCTTGTGCGGGGCCCGATCGGACAAGGAACCAGGGGGCAAGCCAATGGTGGCTAGCACCGAGAGCGCAACGTCCCGCAAGGGCGCCCTCATCCTGGGGATCGACGACGATCCGACCAATTTGAAGGTCCTGCAGGAGATCGTGCAGGCGATGGGGCATTCTTTTCTTGCCGCGAGCAGCGGGGAGGAAGGCCTGAAGCTGCTTCATCGCGCCGCCCCCAAGATCATTCTTCTCGACATCACGATGCCCGGAATGGACGGCTTCGAAACCTGTCGGCGCATTCGCAGTGACTTCCCCATGCTCAAGGTCCCGGTCATCTTCGTCTCTTCGCTCAACAGCCCCGAGGATGTCGCGCGTGGGATCGGGGCGAACGGCAACGACTACATCATCAAGCCGTTCGAACCGGAGAAGCTGCGTCAGCGAATCACCCACTGGTTGCGCAGCGGCATCAGCCTCGGGGACGACATCTAGCGGGCACGGCCCGCGCGCTCGGGGGCCGTCCGCGCGCTTGCAATCCCCCCTTCCGGCGGCTATAACCCGGGCCTCTCAAGGGACGGTTCGGCCTAAGGCATGCCCAGCCGTCCGATATGCTCAAGCCCGAGTGGATTTGAAGCGAAATGCCGAAACTCAAGAGCAAAAGCAGCGCGAAGAAGCGCTTTACCGTCACGGGCACCGGCAAGATCCGCCGCAACCGGGCGAATCACCGGCACAATCTGGCGAAGAAGACCAAGAAGTTGAAGCGCATGCAGCGCCGCTCGACCATCATGTCGGCGGCCGACCGGCGCATTGTCGAGAAATTCCTGCCCTATCGCTGAGGTGATCCATCATGGCGCGCGTAAAAAGAGGGGTCACGTCTCACGCCCGTCACAAGAAGGTCTTGCGCTTGGCCAAGGGCTACCGCGGCCGGGCCAAGAACAACTATCGTATCGCCCTCGAGCGGGTGGAGAAGGGGTTGCAGTACGCTTACCGCGACCGGCGGGCACGGAAACGGAGCTTCCGCGCCCTCTGGATCCAGCGGATCAACGCCGCCGCGCGGGCGCACGGGATGAGCTATTCGAAACTGATGAACGGTCTCTCCCGGGCCGGGGTCGCGATCGATCGCAAGGTGCTGGCCGATCTCGCGGTGCGCGAGCCCGCGGCCTTCAAGGCGGTCGTCGATAAGGCGCAAGGCGCACTCGGCTCCTCCGCGTGAGGAGCGTGGACTGACGCCCGTTCGCCGCTGGTGGGGCCGTCGGTAGCTCCGGGCGCCGGGATCGTCGAGCGAACATGGAAGACGTCGGGCAACTTCGCTCACAGCTGCTTGCCGAGATTGCCTCCGCGGGGGATCTTGCGGCGCTCGAGCAAGTGCGCGTGGCGACGCTGGGCAAGAAGGGGCGCATCACCGAGCTCATGAAGAGCCTGGGTGCGCTTGCCCCGGAGGCGCGGCGCGCGGCGGGCCAGGTGCTGAACGCGCTCAAAACCGAGCTCGCGGACGCGATCGAGGCGCGTCGGGCCGAGCTCGAGCGCACGGGTCTCGAAACACGCCTCGCCACCGAGTCGATCGACGCCACCCTTCCCGCGCGGCCGGAGCCCGCGGGCGCGATCCATCCGATCACCCAGGTGATGGCCGAGATCATCGCGATCTTCGGGGCGATGGGCTTCGACGTCCTCGAAGGCCCCGACATCGAGGATGACTTTCACAACTTCACGGCGCTCAACATTCCGCCCGAGCACCCGGCGCGCCAGATGCACGACACCTTCTATCTTGCGACGGCGGAGGGCGCGAGCAAGCTTCTGCGCACGCACACCTCGCCGGTGCAAATTCGCGCCATGCAGGCCTTGAAGCCCCCCTACCGCATCATCGCGCCGGGGCGCACCTACCGCTGCGATTCGGACATAACGCACACGCCCATGTTCCATCAGGTCGAGGGTCTCTGGCTGGACCGCGCGACGCATATGGGTCATCTCAAGGGCTGCCTGATCGATTTCGTGCGCCGCTTCTTCGAAGTCGGCGACGTGCCGGCGCGCTTCCGTCCAAGCTTCTTCCCCTTCACCGAGCCCTCGGCCGAGATGGATGTCGCCTGCGCGCGCGAAGGCGGTGAGCTCCGGATCGGCGCCGGCGGCGATTGGCTCGAGATTTTGGGCTGCGGCATGGTGCATCCCAAGGTGCTCGCCAATGTCGGTCTCGATCCGGAGGCCTATCAGGGTTTCGCGTTCGGGCTCGGAATCGAGCGGGCCGCGATGCTGAAATACGGCATCCCGGATCTCCGCACCTTCTTCGAATCCGACCTTCGCTGGTTGCGTCACTACGGGTTTGCCGCGCTCGATGTGCCGAGCCTGGTCGAGGGCTTGAGCCGATGAAGTTCACCCTGTCCTGGCTCAAGGATCATCTGGAGACGGGGGCCTCGGCGGAAGAGATCGCCGAACGATTGACCGCGCTCGGCCTCGAGGTCGAGCAGGTGGTCAACCGCGCCGATGCGCTCAAGCCCTTCACGGTGGCGGCGGTGGTGGAGGCGAGGGCGCATCCGAACGCGGACAAGCTCAGCGTCTGCATCGTGGACACGGGGCGGGGCGAGGTTCAGGTGGTGTGCGGCGCGCCCAACGCGCGTACGGGCATGAAGGGCGTCTTCGCGCGGGCCGGCACGACGATCCCGGGCACCGGGCTCAAGCTCAAGAAGAGCGTGATCCGCGGCGTCGAGAGCAACGGCATGCTCTGCTCCGAGCGCGAGATGGGTTTGAGCGACGATCACGAGAGCATCATCGAGCTGCCCGAGGACGCCCCCGTCGGCGGGGCCGTCGCGAAGGTCGCGGGCCTCGACGATCCGCTCTTCGATCTCGCGATCACGCCCAACCGGGCGGACTGTTTGGGGGTGCGGGGCGTCGCGCGGGATCTTGCCGCGGCGGGGCTCGGCAGGTTGCGTGCGATCGATACGAGCCCGCTCGAGGGCGGGTTCGAGAGCCCGCTCCGGGTCGAGCTCGACTTCGCGCCCGAGGAGGGCGCGGCTTGTCCCTGTTTCGTCGGGCGCGTGATCCGGGGCGTGACGAACGGGCCAAGCCCCCGCTGGCTGCGGCAAAGGCTCGAGGCCATCGGGCTCCGGCCCATCTCGGCGCTCGTCGATATCACGAACTACGTCACCTTCGATCTCGCGCGGCCCGCCCATGTGTTCGACATGGGGCGCCTCGAGGGCGATCTCTGGGTGCGTTTGGGCTGCGGCGGTGCGCGGCTCGCGGCACTCGACGGCAAGCAGTACGAGCTCGACGACGCCATGACCGCGATCGGGGACGAGACCGGCGTGCTCTCGCTCGCCGGCGTGATCGGCGGTGAATCCTCGAGCTGCACCGAAGACACCACGAACGTCTTTCTCGAGATCGCGACCTTCGATCCGGTGCGGACCGCGGCGACGGGCCGCAAGCTCGGGATCGAGACCGACGCGCGCTACCGCTTCGAGCGGGGCGTCGATCCGGCCGCGCTGATCACCGGCGCCGAGAGCGCGACCCGGATGATCCTCGAGTTTTGCGGCGGCGAGGCGAGCCGGCTCGCGATCGCGGGCGCCGAGCCCGACTGGCGGCGCCGGATCACCTTTCGCCCCTCGAAGATCGCGAGCCTGGGCGGGCTCAATCTCGACCCAGGGACGAGCCGGCGCATTCTTATGGCGCTCGGTTTCGGCGTCGAGGGCGAGGGCGAGAGCGTTGAGGTTTCCCCGCCTTCTTGGCGCGCCGACGTGGAGGTCGAGGCCGACCTAGTCGAAGAGGTGCTTCGCGTCCACGGCTACGATGCGGTGCCGGCGGTTTCGCTTTCCCGGCCGGAAGAGGCCTCAGCCTGTGTGCTCACGCCGAGCTTGCGGCGCGCGGGCTGGGTGCGCCGGGCGCTCGCCGCGCGCGGCATGGTCGAGGCGATCACCTGGTCGTTCACGAGCGGAAGCGATGCCGCGCTCTTCGGCGGCGTGCCCGAAAGCCTGCGCATCGCCAATCCGATCAGCGCAGAGCTCGACGTCATGCGGCCTTGCGTCTTGCCCAATCTGCTGCGCGCCGTGGGACGCAACGTGGATCGGGGAATCGAGAACCTCGCGCTCTTCGAAGTGGGCCCCCAGTTCGCCGACGACACGCCCGAAGGCGAGTTGCGGGTGGCGGGCGGCGTCCGTCGCGGCTCGACGGGGCCGCGGCATTGGGCGGAGGAAGCGCGTGCCCTGGACGCCTTCGATGCCAAGGCCGATGCCGTCGCGGCGCTCGAGGCCTGCGGCCTGCGCACCGAGGCCCTTCAAACCAAGCGTGACGCGCCCGGCTGGTACCACCCGGGGCGCTCGGGCGTTCTCGCGCTCGGGCCCAACACGCTTGGCTTTTTCGGTGAGCTCCACCCGGGCGTGCTCCATGAAATGGCTCTCGAAGGGCCGCTGGTGGGCTTCGAAGTCTTCCTCGACCGCCTGCCGGAGCGCAAGGCGCGTAAAGGGCGCGCGCGCGCGCCGTTCAAGGTCTCGGACTACCCCGCCGTCGAGCGTGACTTCGCCTTCGTCGTCGATGACGCGGTCACGGCCGCGGCGGTGATCGGCGCGGCCAAGTCCGCCGAGCGCAAGCTCATCACCGAGGTGACACCCTTCGACCTCTATCGGGGCGAGGGCATCGCGGCGGGCAAGAAATCGCTCGCGATCGCGGTCCGGCTCGAGCCCATGGACCACACCCTCACCGAGGCCGAGATCGAGGCCGTGGCGAAGAAGATCGTCGCCTCGGTGGTCAAGGCGACGGGGGGGAGTTTACGCGACTGAGCCGGCCTCGATGTTGCCCGTGACGGGCGTTTGGTTGCGGCCGATCTCGATCCTCCTTAATCTTGTCGCCACCCGCCCATGACCGATCTTGCCCACATCCGGAACTTTGCGATCATCGCCCATGTCGATCACGGCAAGTCGACCCTGGCCGACCGGCTGATCGAGCGCTGCGGCGGGCTCGAGAGCCGCGAGATGAAGGCCCAGGTGCTCGATACCATGGATATCGAGCGCGAGCGCGGGATCACGATCAAGGCCCAGACGGTGAGGCTCGACTACCGCGCGAAGGACGGCGAGAGCTACTGCCTGAACCTCGTGGACACCCCCGGCCATGTGGATTTCACCTACGAGGTGAGCCGCTCGCTCAGCGCCTGCGAAGGCTCGCTGCTGTTGGTCGATGCGAGCCAGGGGGTCGAGGCCCAGACGCTCGCCAACGCCTATCTCGCGATCGACGCCGGTCACGAGATCGTGCCGGTCCTGAACAAGCTCGATCTCGCTTCCGCCGAGCCCGAGCGCGTCGCCCTGGAGATCGAGGAAGTGATCGGGATCGAGGCCAAGGATGCGCTGCGCATCTCGGCCAAGACCGGCGAGGGCACCGAGGAGGTGCTCGAGGCCATCGTCCGGCGCCTGCCGCGGCCTAAGGGCGATGGGGAGGCGCCGCTCAAGGCCCTCCTGGTCGACTCCTGGTACGACGCCTATCTCGGCGTCGTCGTGCTCGTGCGCGTCGTGGACGGCGTTCTGCGAAGTGGCATGCGCATCCGAATGATGGCGACCGGCTCGCTCCATCAGGTCGATCGGGTCGGCGTCTTCACCCCCAAGCTCGTCGCCGTCGAGCGGCTCGAGGCCGGCGAGATCGGCTTCATCACGGCCGCGATCAAGGAGGTCGCGGACTGCCGCGTGGGCGATACCGTCACCGAGGCGAAGCGTGCGTGCGAGGAGTCGCTGCCCGGGTTCAAGCCGAGCGTTCCGGTCGTCTTCTGCGGGCTCTACCCGACCGATGCGGCGGATTATGAACGCCTGCGCGAGAGTCTTGGCAAGCTCCGCCTTAACGACTCGAGCTTTCACTTCGAGCCCGAGACCTCGACCGCGCTCGGCTTCGGCTTTCGCTGCGGCTTCCTGGGCCTTCTCCATCTCGAGATCATCCAGGAGCGGCTGAGCCGCGAGTTCAACCTCGATCTGGTCGCCACCGCGCCCAGCGTGATCTACCGGGTCCTGCGCACCAACGGCGAGACGATGGAGCTCCACAACCCGGCCGACATGCCGGACCCGACCCAGATCGTTCGGATAGAGGAGCCCTGGATCCGGGCGACGATCCTGCTTCCCGACGACTATCTGGGCAGCGTGCTCGCGCTCTGCACCGAGAAGCGGGGCGAGCAGGTCGATCTCACCTATGCGGGCGACCGCGCCATGGTGGTCTATCGCCTGCCGCTGAACGAGGTCGTGTTCGATTTCTACGACCGGCTGAAGTCGGTCTCGAAGGGCTATGCAAGCTTCGACTATGCGCTCGAGGACTATCGGGAAAGCGGGCTCGTCAAGGTCACGATCCTGGTCAATGGCGCGCCGGTCGATGCGCTCGCCATGATCGTCCACCGCTCACGCGCCGAGGAACGGGGCCGGGTGCTGTGCGTGCGGCTCAAGGATTTGATCCCCCGCCAGCTCTTCCAGGTCGCGATTCAGGCGGCGATCGGCGGGCGGGTCATCGCGCGCGAGAACGTCCGGGCGCTGCGTAAGGACGTGCTCGCGAAATGCTACGGCGGGGACGTGACGCGCAAGCGCAAGCTCTTGGAAAAGCAGAAGAAGGGCAAGAAGCGCATGCGCCAGGTCGGCAATGTCGAGATCCCGCAGGAAGCCTTCCTGGCGGCGCTCAAGATGGAGGAGAAGTAGCCAGCGCCGCTTGACAAGGCGCGACGGGTCTTTTTGAGTGGTCGCTTAAGGAGGGATGGCCGAGCGGTCTAAGGCGCACGCCTGGAGAGCGTGTTCACCGAGAGGTGTCGAGGGTTCGAATCCCTCTCCCTCCGCCACTGTTCCCGTGCTTTCCCGCGTTGAGAATGGCCGCGAGATGGCCGTGCAGCTCAAGGTCAAAGCGACCGCGACGTGGATCAAGATAGGCATGGGTTCGCGCTCCGCCGCGCGGCGCTGTTGCCGCGCCGCTCGTTGCCGACGCTGCAGCTCGGCTGTGGTATTCCTCGACGAAGGTAGAGGCAAGTTCAGGTGCCAGCATCCGCTCACGCAGCCCGTCGAGGACGCGAGCCTCGAACAAAGGCGCTGCCATGGTGCGCGTGTTGCGGCAAGTGCCCTTCTGGCGGGCCGCCTGACAGCCGTAGCGATCGCGCCAGGCGATGGTGATCTGACCGCCGCAGGCGCCACAGACAACCAGGCCGCTAAAGAGGCGCTTCGGCCGCCGGTGCCATTCGGGGCGCCGAGCGGGGATCGCCGCCAGACGGTCCTGAACACGCGGCCACGATTCCTCGTCGACGATCGCCAACTCCGGTACCGGGGTCTCGATCCATTCTCTGACGTTTTTCAATCGGGCCCGGCGGGTGCCGGTGTCGGGGTCGCGTGCGAAACGGTGGCGGTTGAACACCTGACGGCCGGCATACAGCGGATTGATGAGCAGGCGACGCCGCGGCCGCGGTGCCCGTGTATGGTCGAGGGATTCGACTGGCCGCCGCGCGGTGCCGGAATGCCGTCGGCGTTGAGGCCCTTGGCGATCGCCACCCTCGAGCGGCCGGCGGCGAACTCGGTGAAGATCCGCACGGGTGGAATTTATCGGAGATAACCGGAAAGCCCATCCGCCTCAGTTTTCGGTCAGATCCCGCAGTCACCGGCGGTACGCGGACGGGAACGCCACAATTTCGGCCGCCAGGCAATAATTCAAGGTTTCTGTGGCGGATAGAATTTTTGGTAGGTACAGGCTTGATTCGACTTTAGCGCGCGCGCGCGTCTTGTTATAATTTTTCTTGATATGCATCATATAGTCATGACCTACACAAATATTTAGAAATCGGCCGCATTTGGGCGCACCGATCGGCCGAGCCGTCGGCGCGTCTCCGAATGCCGCGCGCCACCCAAGGGTGGACACGGGTCGAACGCGGAGGACAAGCTTGGAACGCCTCATTCCCATCGACCTCTTGAGGACCCTACTCGTTCTCATCGAGACCCAGAGCTTCTCGCGCACAGGCGAGGAAATCGGCCGATCGCAATCGGCGGTCAGCCTTCAGATGCAGCGCCTCCAGGACATCGTCGGCTCGCCCATCGTGATCAACTCAGGCAAGTCCGTGTTGCTCACCCCTCAGGGCGAGATTCTCCATGAGTATGCAAAGCGGATCGTTGCGCTGAACGACGAGTGCGTGGGTCGCCTGCGCGGCGACGCCTTGACCGGCACGATAAGGATCGGCATCCCGAGCGACTTCGCGCTTTCCTATCTTTCGCGCATTCTCGGCCGATTCGGCGAGGCGAACTCCAACGTCACCTTCGCCGTCAACTGTGAACTGAGCGGCGACCTCATTCACATGTTCGATCGACGGTTGTTCGACGTGGTGCTTGCCGTTTACGACGGCAGACCAACCACCCATTTGACCGACCTTTGGCGCGAGCCCGTGGTGTGGGTATCGAGCCGAACCCACGATTTGCGAAACAAGCGCCCGCTGCCGTTGGTCCTCTTCCCGGACGGCTGCCAATATCGGATGCGGGTTCTCAACGCTCTCCGCCGACAGCAGGTGCCGTTCAGGATCGTCTATTCGAGTTCGAATCTCGCCGGCAACCAGGCGGCGATCGAAAGCGGCCTGGGGTTGACCGCGATCTCGAAGAGCACCGTGCCGCCAGCCCTTCGGCCGCTGCCCCGTTGCAAGGAGTTACCCCGGCTCGATGACGTCGATATAGGCCTCTTCTGGAATCCTCACGGCGCCACGATGGCGATCCAAGAGCTTGCCGGCTTTCTCGGACGAATCCTCGACAGCAAGTTGAAACGGGTACCCATTTCGGAGAGATGAACAGTCGACCTTCCGTTAGCCGATCGGTTTGAGATCGCAGCATGGCACAGGCGCATCGGGTAAGGAAATCGCGTCGGCGTAAGGCAACGCCGGCGGCGGAATCGTCTGCCGCGACGGCAAACATCGTCGGGCTCAGTGGAACTTACACCATGGAGCAGAAGATCACGGTGGAATGGGACCTGGAAATGCCGTCCAGTGAGTTTAAACGGCTTCTCGCGCGCATCCTCACGGAACCGCGTTCCTTCCGCGAAATCCACAGCTATGTGTCGGGGCGGCTCAAGGAACGCGATCGCTATCTGCCGAGCGGAAAGATCAGCAACTATCGTGTCTCGCCCCGATCCCTTCGGAAAGCCTTGGTAAATCTCGAATCGGTCGGCTTCGTCCAGCGACGCCGTGAAGCGGCACAGCCGCGAAGTGACCTCTGGTTGCTCACCGCGACGTCTGGATCGTGGATATAACCGAGTAGACGCGGACGGGCGGCGTGACGTCCCTGCCGCTCAACCCGCCGCGCGGCACCTTTCCGTGGCACTCGCGTCGACGGCATAGGATTGCGGATCGAGGACAACGCCGTAGAGCTCGCGGGCGTCTTCGATCGTGATGAGACCGTTCAGGCAATCTTCGGCGACAAGTTCCGGGTCGCGTTCCTTCGGGTCGCCGTAACCGCCCCCGCCCGCCGTGCGGTGACGCACGAGCGATCCTTCCGACACCTTGACCCCGCTCGCGCGGACATAGCGTTTCTCTTTCGGCGTGCCCGGATCGACCAGGAGTTCGCTCCCTTGCCCTTCGAGCCCGCCGAACAGCCCGTACGGCCGGAACGTCTCGCGGTCGAGCGCGATAGCGAACTCGGCCGGGCCCATCAGGCGGTAGTCGATCTCGGTGCCGAACCCGCCCCGGTGACGGCCCGCTCCCGCCGACCGCTCCTGAAGGGCGAACTTCTCGCAGATGAGGATGGGCGTGGTGGTTTCCATCACTTCGACCGGGATGTTGTAGGCGTCGCCGCTGCCGAGCGAGACGGTCGCGCTGTTGCCGTCGGCACGGTGCCGTCCGCCCCAACCGCCGGAATAGCATTGGAAGTGGACGAATTCACCGCCGGTCTCAGGATCGGTGCCGCCGAGCGTCATGCAGCTGAAGCAACCAAACGTTCCGGCGATGACGTCCTCGGGCAACACGTCGGCCAAGGCCTGGAAGATGAGCTCGATCAGCCGCGTTCCCATATTGCCCATACCGGTGGTCACCGGCGCCGGATATTGCGGGTTGAACACACTGCCCGGGGGTGCCGTCACATGGATCGGACGATAGGAGCCCTCGTTGCCGCCAAGCGCCGTATCGGTAAAGAACATGATCGTCTGACGTGTCATGGAGACGGTGACGACCCAATGGCAATTGCCCGCGGACCCCTCGCGTTGCTCGCCGCTTCCCGTAAAGTCGATGTAAATTTCACCGCCCTCCACCGTGACCGTGACACAGATGGGTATCGGCTCGTCTGTGACGCCGTCGCCATCGGCGTAGCCGGAGGCCTTGTACACCCCGTTGGGAATATTCTCGATGGCGGCGCGCACGACACGCTCGCCGTGGTCGAGCAGCTCCTCCGTTGCATCCTTAAGCAATTGGACACCGTGCTTCTTCAGCCATTCATGGG
>JAPUJA010000067.1 GCA_027296525.1 Pseudomonadota bacterium
GGCCCGCGGCGGGATCGTCGAGTGAGGGCCGACCAAATAAACCGCCGCTCGGCAAGTCCTTTCCAGGGTGAGCGCGGCGGGCGACATTACATAAAGATGGAGACGGCGCCATGGGCTGGCACAGGCGGATACTCCGAGTCGATCTGACGAAGGGCAAATCGGCATCGGAACTCATGAACATGGCGTGGGCCGAGCAGTATCTCGGATCGCGCGGGCTGGGCTCGAAATACTTGTCCGAAGAGATCGATCCGAAGGTCGATCCGCTCGCGCCGGAGAACAAGCTGATCTTCGCGACGGGGCCCTTGACGGGCACCATGGCCTCCACCAGCGGACGCTACACGGTCGTCACCAAAGGGGCGTTGACGGGCGCGATCGCGTGCTCGAACTCCGGAGGCAAGTGGGGCGCCGAGCTCAAATTCGCCGGCCACGACATGATCATCCTCGAGGGAAAGGCGAAGGAACCGGTCTATCTCCTCATCCAGGACGACGACGTTCAGATTCTTCCCGCGGGTGAGATCTGGGGAAAGTCGGTCTGGCAGACCGAGCCCTGGCTTCAGGAACGCCATGGCGATCCCCAGATCAAATGCGCCTCGATCGGGCGTGCCGGCGAATATGGCTGCCGCTTCGCCTGTGTGATGAACGACCTTCACCGGGCGGCGGGGCGCTCGGGCGTCGGCACGGTGATGGGCTCGAAGAACCTCAAGGCCATCGCCGTGCGCGGCACGAAGGGGGTCTCGGTCCACGACGCGACACGCTTCATGGCGGCGATCGCCGCCGGCAAGAAGGCCCTCGATGAGAGCGAGCGGCGGGAGAGCTTCACGGTCGATGGCACCAACGCCATGATGAACGTGGTGCAAACCTTCGGAAGTCTTCCCACCCGCAACAACCGCGATGTTCGCTTCGAGGGCGCGGAGAAGATTTCGGGCGAGGCCATGATGACGCAAACGCCCGACGGTCACCGTAACTACATCACCAACAGCGCCTGCTTCGCTTGCACAATTGGCTGCGGCCGGATCGCGCACATCCATCCCGATCATTTCGCGGTCAAAGACAGACCCGAATACCAGATCGCCTCGGGCGGCCTGGAATACGAGACGGCTTACGGGCTCGGCGCGATGGTGGGGGTGGACGATCTCGACGCCGCGACCTTCGCGGGCTTCATGTGCAACGAGCACGACATGGACCCCATCTCGCTCGGCGGCTCCATCGCGGCTGCAATGGAGCTCTTCGAGGAGGGTATCATCACTAAGGAGGACACGGGCGGCATCGATCTCACCTTCGGCAACGCCAGGGCCCTCTGTGAGATCGCGGAAGCGATCGGCAAGGGCGAGGGTTTCGGCGCGGTCATCGGCATGGGCTCGAAGCGCTTGTGCGATAAATTTGATCGGCCCGAACTCTCGATGTCAGTCAAGGGCCAGGAGTTTGCCGGCTATGACGGGCGGGCCATGCAGGGCATGGGCCTCGCTTACGCAACGAGCAGCCGGGGCGCTTGCCACCTGCGCGCCAACCCCTATGTCGACGACTTCGAGCGCACCGAGCTCGAGGGCAAGAGCCAGATCGTCAAGGAGTCCCAGGACCTGCACGCGATCGTCGACTCGACCGGTATCTGTCTTTTCACGGTGCTTTCGGGAATGCCGCTCGAAAACCTCGCCGAGCAGGTGGACGCGGCCTGCGGCGGGGGCTGGAGCGCCGAACGCATGACCGAGGCGGGCGAGCGGATCTACAACCTCGAGCGCCTGTTCAACCTGCGCGCCGGTTTGAGCGTGAAGGACGACTGCCTGCCCAAGCGGATCATGGAAGAGCCCGTCAAGGAAGGCGTCGCCAAGGGTCTGGTCAGCGGGCTCAATGAAATGCTGCCCGAGTATTACGCGCTCCGGGGCTGGGATCAGAACGGCGTGCCCACGAACCAAACCCTCGTGCGTCTCGAGCTCGGCTAGGCTGCCCGCCTCGGCGTTTTTCGATGAATCATGCGGCTTGCCGCTCAGTCGAAGACGATGCGCGGCAAATAGCAGGAAACCACCCAGTTCGGCTGGTCGACGATCTCGCTGATCCGGAGATCCGCGCACACGCTGCACAGCATATAGGCGTCCTCCGGGCTCATCTTGCGCGACTTCCCGAGCCCGTCGATGGTCCCGCGCACGGCGTTCCGGGCCGCCTCCATCAGATCGGGGCCGATCCCGGTCGCGACCTCATAGCCCTTGCCGTCGAGATGGCGGCTGACCGGCCCCGGGGTTTCGAAGCGCGGAAACCTCAGATTTTCACCCTTCAAGAGCTCGAGCTTGCAGGCGGCGCTCATGGGCGATTCGATCGCCGTGCCGCAAACCTCGCCGTCGCCCTGGGCGCAATGGGGATCGCCGATCGAGAACAGCGCGCCCGGCACGCGCACCGGCAGATAGAGCGCGACGCCCAGGGTGATGTCGCGCACATCCATGTTCCCGCCGGTCTCAGAGGGCGGGATCGTGCTGAACGAGCCGGCCTCGCCCGGCGCCACCCCGATCGTCCCGCAGAACGGCTTCAACGGAACCTTCGCCCCCGGGCCGAAGAGGGCCGGCTCCTTGAAAGTCTTATCGTAGGACCAGATGTGAAGCGCGGGCTCCGTGAAGTCGTCGGCGAGAAGCCCGAAGCCGGGCACGATCGCGGTCCACGCCCAGCCGCTGGGGTCGAGATCGACGATCGTGACTTTCAATGCATCACCAGGCTCGGCGCCGTCGACATAGACGGGCCCCGCGACCGGGTTGACCCGCGCGAAGTCCAGATTGCCGACGTCCTCGGCACTCGATTGCGGCGAGAGTTGGCCACAAACGGCGTCGATATCCTTGAACTCCACCACATCGCCCGGCGCGACGTTGAGCGCAGGCGCGCGGGAATTGTCCCAGCTCAAATGCTGGTGCTCGGAATGGATCGTGTGCCGCGCGGCCTTCGCGCCTGCTTTCTCGAGCATGATCTTCCCCTCTCCCTCGATGAAGCCGCAGATGTCATTTTCCACGAATACGCCGGATGATTCATCCGGTATTTATCGACCGGCGGCGTGATCGGAAGGATGATCGACGCGCTGCAAGCCCACGTCCGGCCGTTCACGGCGATAGTGGCGGTGCGTTAAGGCGAAGCGGCGGCTTACCGGCGCCAAACGCACGCCCAGAGGCCGGCGATCGTGACGCCGTACAAGATCGGCACCACGAGCAGAAGATCGACGCGGATCGGCGCGACGACGGTCTCCGACCAGGCGTGCATCCTCCACTCATAAACGGCATAGGCCGCCCAGGCGAGGGCGGCGATCAGAAGCGGCAGGCGCCCCTTGATGCGCCGCCGCGAACGGCGGTAATAGAAGAACCCGAACAGGCCTGCGGGTGCGAGCGCCAAGAAGGGAAAGAACAGGAACGGCTGGATCGGCAGATAAAAGATCTCGGTCACACTTCCAAACCCTCCGGGAGACGAGCCCCGGCCATCGTTCGTCGCGGCGATCGCCGAGCGATCTCCCTAGAGCGATTTCCATTCACATGTAATCGCTCTCCGGTAATATCGCCAACGCCAGCGCGCCTTTGGCGCACCACTCGGCTGAGGGCGGCGCATAAGCGCCGGGCCGCAGTCGCGGCCTGGAGCCGTTTCAAAGTGATCGGAAACGGCCCTAATGCGCGAGCCAGACATAGAAGCGTTCGTTCAACTCCTCGACATGGTCGGCCCACCAGCGGACATCGACGGTGAAGGCGTTCTTGCTGTTTTCGGGCGCGGTCGGCAGATGCGGAAGAATCTCAGGGCTGATCAACGGCACTGCCGCCGTCACGGTCGGGCCGTAGGAGATGTATTTCGACTGCTCGGCCATCACTTCGGGGCGGCTGGCGAAGGCGATGAAATCCATCGCCTTGTCCTTCTCGGGGTGACCCTTGGGAATCACCCAGACGTCGAAGTCGACGCCCTGGCCGTCCCAGACGATGACGAAGTCCCGGCCCTCGTTCACGACGGCGTCGTAGATGCGCCCGTTCCACGCGGTCGTCATGACGACTTCGCCGTCGGCCAAGAACTGCACGGATTGTGAGCCGGATTCCCACCAGATGATCTGGTCCTTGATCGTCTCGAGCTTCGCAAAAGCCCGGTCCACGCCGCCCTCTGAGGCCAGCACCTCATTCACCCTGCCCGGCGGCACGCCGTCGGCGATCAGCGCAATTTCGAGATTCGACAGAGTGTTCTTCCACATCGAGCGCTTGCCGGGAAACGTCTCGAGGTCGAAGAAGTCGGCGATCGTCGTCGGCTGAAGGCCACCCTCGGGATATATCTCGGCGTCGTAGGCGTAGATCGTTCCAAAGGCGCTCGTGGCGACCCCGCAATCGAACGCCGCGCCGGGGATGAATCGTTCACGCCCGCCCAGCTTCTCATAGTCGATTTCCTCGAGCACGCCCTCGTCGCAACCCGCGACCGTGGCGGCGGTTCCGGCATCGACGACGTGCCATTTGTAGTTTCCGGTCTCGACCTGCACGCGGATTTGGGCCAGATCGCCGCTCCATTCGTCCTCGAGCACGGTGATGCCGGTCTCGCGCGTGAAGGGTTTGTGATAGGCCTCGCGCTGGCTCATGCTGAAGGCGCCGCCCCACGAGGTCACCGTGATCTCATCGGCCGCCGCCGGGCCGCTCACGCCCAAAAATCCGAGGCAACCGAGCGCAAGAATGCCAAGTTTCAATTGTTTCTTCATGGCCGCACTTTCCCTATCGGCTCCAAGCCTAACACGAAAGCCTCATCGGCGCGCCGCCTTCGCGCTGGTCACGCCGAAGCGGAAGGGGCTAATATTGCCGCTCATATACGGGGCGGATCACGCGATCCAACAGAACGCGTCCGGCCCGTTCCAGGGGAAGCGGTCGAGTGGCCGCAGGTGGAGGATGAGGTGATGAGCGAGACGGCGCGCAATCTCAGTCTGGAGGAGATGGACCGCAACAGCGTGATCCATCCCTACACGACGCTCGGGGACGCGGAGCGAGCGCCACCGACCATCATCAAGAGCGGCAAGGGCATCTATGTGACGTTCGCCAACGGCGAGACGCTGATCGACGCGATGTCGTCGATGAACTGTGTGAATGTCGGCTACGGTCGGAGCGAGATCGCCGACGCGATCTCGAAGCAGGCCCACGAGCTCGCCTATTATCACAGCTTTCTCGGAGTCACCAACGAGCCCGAGGTCCGGCTCGCCGATCGCCTGCTCAACGGCCTCCTGCCCGAGAATATGAGCAAGATCATGTTCGCGAGCTCGGGCTCCGAGGTCGTCGACGCCGCGCTCAAATTCATCTGGATGTACAACTATCTGCGCGGCAAGCCGGAGAAAACCAAGATCATCTCGCGGGAAGACGCCTATCACGGCGTGACGCTCGGGGCCGGAAGCCTGGCGGGCAATGACGTCATGTGCAAGGGCTTCAACCTGCCGCTGCCCGGCTTTTTTCGCACCGAGGGCCCCCACCATTACCGAAAGGCGCGCCCGGGTGAATCGGAGCGCGACTATTCGAAGCGTTGCGCGCGGATGCTCGAAGAGCTCATCCTTGCCGAAGGCCCGGAGACGGTCGCCGCCTTCGTGTGCGAACCCGCGCTCGGCGCCGGCTGCGCCGTCATGCCGCCCGAGGGCTATTTCGACGAGATCGTTAAGGTCTTACGCAAGCACGACGTGCTGTTCTTCGACGATGAATGCATCACCGGCTTCGGCCGGACCGGCAACTGGTTCGCCTCTGAGACCTTCGGCTTCGAGCCCGACATCATGACCCTCTCGAAAGGCATCACGAGCGCCTACATACCCCTCTCGGCGACGGTGATATCGGAAAAGATCTGGCGGGTCCTTAAGGACGGTATTCCGAGCGAGGAGGTTCCGCTGTTCGCGAGCGGCTCGACGGCGAGCGGCCACCCGATCGCCTGCGCCGCCGCCAACGCCAATATCGACGTCATGGAGAACGAGGATCTCATCGGCAACTCGGCCCGTGTCGGGGCGCATTTCAAGAAGCGGCTCGAGGAGTTGATCGGCGATCATCCGCTGATCGGCGAGATCCGGGGCGAAGGGCTGATGATCGGGCTCGAGCTCGTGGCCGACCGGGAGACCAAGGAAGAGCTCGATCCCGAATGGGATTGCGCCCATCGTCTGGTCGCGCTCTGCCGCGAGGACAAGCTCATCACGCGCGCCTTCTTCGGTACGAGCTCGATGTCGTTCGGTCCGCCGCTCGTGATGACTGAGGAGGAGGCCGATGACGTGACGGCGCGTGTCGCGCGGGCGCTCGGGCGGCTGACGGACGAGCTTATCTCCACGGGCCGCTGGAAGCCGCGCCACTGAATCCAGGTTCGGCGCAAGGCCCTACGCGCTCGACGCCCCCTGGCCCGGCTCGGTCGCGTTGACGAGCGCGGCCATGTTGCCGGGCGGATGGCGATTGTCGAGCATGAGCTGATGCGCCTCGCCGATCTCGTCGAAGGAAAAGGTCTTGGAAAGGCAGGGATCGACCTTGCCCTCGGCGACCAGAGCGGTGACCGCCGCGGCCTGCTCGTCGTTCGAGAGATGGCTGCCCTGGAGGCGCTTCTGGCGCATCCAGTGATAGCGGAGATCAAGCGTCGCCTTGTAGCCCGTGGTGCCCGCGCAGATCACGATCATGCCGCCGGTCGCACACAGGAAGACGGAGGTCGGCAGGGTCGCCTCCCCCGGATGCTCGAAGACGATGCGCGGACTGGTCCGCTCGCCGAGCGCCTCCCAGACGGCCTTGCCGAAGGCGCGCGCGCCCTTGAACCACGCGCCGTAGGCCGGATCGTCGATATTGGGCATCTGCCCCCAATGATCGAAGCCGGTGCGGTTGATCACGCCGGCGGCGCCGTGCTCGAGACAGAACGCCTTCCGGCCCTCGTCGGAGACGACCGCCACCGCGCGCCCGCCCCGGGCCCGGACGATCTCGAGCGCCATGCTTCCCAAGCCCCCGGCGGCGCCCCAGACGAGCACGGCGTCGCCCGCTTCGATCTCGTTTCCCGACCAGCCCATCAGCATGCGATAGGCCGTGGAGGCGCAGAGCAGATAGCATCCGGCTTCTTCCCAGGTGAGCCGCTTGGGCTTGGGAACGCATTGATGCGCCTGGGCCCGCGCGAACTGGCAGTAGCTGCCGTAGTTCGTCTGATAGCCCCAGATCCGCGTGCTTTCGGCGAGCATCGGATCGCGCCCTGAGAGCACCCAGGGGTCGTCCGGCGGCCACCATCCGCTGTGGACGACGACCTCGTCTCCCGGGCGCGGACTCGTGACCTCGTCGCCGACGGCCCAGACGATGCCCGAGCAGTCGCTGCCGCCGGCGTGAAAGTCTTCGGTCTCGCCGAGGTTTTTCTGCCGCTCCGCGATCACATCGAGCGGCTTTCCGAGGGCGGCCCACACATTGTTGTAGTTGATGCCCGTGGCCATGACGTAGATCAGCACCTCGTTCGGCGCGATCCTTGGAGTCGCGATGACCTCACGTTGCCAGGCGTCACGCGGTTGGCCGAAGCGATCCTGACGCACGGCGAAGGCGTGCATCTTCTCAGGGATTTCGCCGAGAGGCGCTCGCTCGCCGAGATCACAGATTTCCATATTGGCTCCCTCCGGTTTAACCGATC
>JAPUJA010000068.1 GCA_027296525.1 Pseudomonadota bacterium
GCACATCGGCACGGTTGGCGTCGCCATCGCCTTCGATAGCCTGTGGATCTTGTCGACGCTGGTGCCGTTCTACCTGGTCATCCGCTATGGCGTGGTGGCGCGCGAGGAAGCCTATCTGGAACGCAAGTTCGGCGACGCCTATCTCGCTTACAAGGCGCGGGTCAGAAGGTGGTTTTAATCCTTCGGAGTCGCCCGTTCATCAGCAAGACGGAATGTCACCTCCCGCCCACAACCCGACATCAGCGGCGTGAGTCGAAAAGTCACCCAAGCTGACTTTTAGGGGTGCACGCCCTAGCTCTTGAGGTCGGCGCCGACGGCCTGGGCGAGGTTGGTGAAGCCGTCGCGGATGAGCAGCCCGGCGAGATCGCTCTTGATGCGCTCGATCAGTTCCGGCCCGTGGAAGATGAGCGCGGTGTAGAGTTGCACGAGCGAGGCGCCGGAACGGATCTTGGCGTAGGCGTCCGCGCCCGAGGCGATGCCGCCGACCCCGATCAGGGGAAGCCGTCCGTCGGTCAGCCGGTAGGTTTCCTTGAGCATGCGCGTCGAGGGCGCGAACAGCGGCCGGCCGCTCAAGCCCCCGGCCTCGATCCGGTGGCGGCTCTTCAAACCCTCGCGATGGCCGGTCGTGGTGTTCGTCACCACCAGGCCATCGACGCCCCGCGAGAGCGCCACGCCGACGATGTCGGCAAGCTCCGGGCCGCTCAAGTCCGGCGCGATCTTGACGAGCACGGGCAGCCGCTTGCCGTGCAGCTCGCCCGCACGCTCGCGCGCCTCCAGCACGCGGGCGAGCAGGTCCGAGAGCGGCTCGCGCCCCTGAAGCGCGCGCAAGCCCGGCGTGTTCGGCGACGAGACGTTGAGCGTCGCGTAGTCGATCAAATCGTAAAGCCGCGAGAGGCCGATGATGTAATCCTCCGCCGGGTCCTCGGCTGTCCGGTTGAGCGCGAGGTTCGCGCCGATCGGGCGCTCCGGCGGGTAGGGCTGGCGCCTGAGCGCGGCGAGCCGCGCGACGGCCGCCTCGAGCCCGTCGCTGTTGAAGCCGAGGCGGTTGATCACGGCCTCGTCCTTGCCGAGACGAAACACCCGGGGCTTCGGGTTGCCCGGTTGGGGGTCGGGCGTGATGCCGCCGACCTCGACGAAGCCGAGTTTGAGCGAGAGCAGCGGCGCGACGGCTTCGACGTTCTTGTCGAACCCGGCGGCGAGCCCGAGCGGGTTCGGAAAGTCGAGCCCGAAGACGCGGGAGCCGAGCGCGGGCGCATCCTTCGCGAGCGTCGGCGCGATGAGACCACTGCGCAACGCCCAGAGGGTAAGGCCGTGGGCCGCCTCCGGCGCCAGGCAGCGGAGCAGGGGCCTTGCCAATCCGTAAAGGTCGATCACGCGGCGAGGTCTTCGCCCTTGAGCGCCCGGCGGATGAGGGTAACGCTCTCGTCCAGCCCATAGAGCGCGACGAAGGAGCCCATGCGCGGGCCCTGGGTCTGACCGAGAAGCATCTCGTAGAGCGCCTGAAACCAGCGCCGTAAATTCGCGTAAGCGTGTCGCTTGCCGACCTCGTAGATCTGATTCTGGATCGTCTCCGCGTCCGCGCTGCCCGGCAAGGCTTCGAGGGTCGCGGCCAGGTCTTCGAGCGCCGCGCGGTCGGTCGCGTCGGGCTTGCGGTAGCGCTTCGCGGGCTTCACGAAGTCGCGGTAATAGTTGATCGCGCAGCCCACGAGCTCGTCGAGGATCGGCGCGTTCGCCGGGCTCGCGTCCGGGACGTAGCGGGAGATGAAGCCCCAGAGCACCGACTCGTCCTCGGTGTTGCTGACGCTCGCGAGATTGAGCAGCACGCCGTAGCTCAAGCCCGTCTCGGGGTCAGGCGGTGCGCCATCGTGGATGTGCCAGAGCGGATTGGCGAGCCGCTTCGGTGCGGGCTCGTCCGCATAGGCGTGCAGATGTCCGAGATAGTCGTCGACATGGCGCGGGATGACGTCGAAATAGAGCCGCTTGGCCTTTTTCGGGTGGAGATACATGTAGAGCGCCAGGCTCTCGCGCGAGCCGTAGGTCAGCCACTCGTCGATCGTCAGCCCGTTGCCCTTCGACTTCGAAATCTTTTGCCCGTTCTCGTCCAGGAACAGCTCGTAGGTGAAGCCCTCGGGCGGGCGGGCGCCTAGGATTCGGCAGATCTTGCTCGAGAGCCTGACCGACTCGATCAGGTCCTTGCCCGACATCTCGTAATCGACCTCGAAGGCACGCCAGCGCATCGCCCAATCCGTCTTCCAGCCGAGCTTGCAGGCGCCGCCCGTGACCGGGACCTCGATCGGACCCTCTTGCTCGTCTTCGTAGGTGATCGTGCCGGCCGCCACGTCACGGGCGATCACCGGCGCCTGAAGCACGCGCCCCGTCGAGGGAGAGATGGGAAGAAACGGGCTGAAGGAGGCGCGCCGGTCCGGCCCGAGCGTCGGCAGCATCACTTCCATCACCTCGTCATAGTGGCGAAGGATTTCGAGCAGCGCTTCGTCGAAGCGTCCCGACCGGTAGCAGACCGTGGAGCTCACGAACTCATAGTCGAAGCCGAAGGCATCGAGGAAGCCCTGAAGCTGCGCATTGTTGTGGTCGCCGTAGCTCTCGTGACAGTCGCCGAACGGATCCGGAATCGAGGTCAGCGGGCGCTCGAGATGCTCCGCCATCATCTCCTGATTCGGGATGTTGGTGGGCACGCCGCGAAGCCCGTCCATGTCGTCCGAGAAGGCGAACAGACGGGTCGGTGCATCATTCAGGCGGCGAAAGGCGTTCCGCACCATGGTCGTGCGCGCGACCTCGCCGAAGGTGCCGATATGAGGAAGGCCCGAAGGCCCGTAGCCCGTCTCGAACAGCACATAGCCCTTGGCCGGCGTCTTGCCGTCCAGACGCTCGGCAATCTTTCGCGCCTCGACGAAGGGCCAAGCGTTGCTCTCAAGCGCGATCTCGCGTTCGCTCGTCATCGGAATTCTTCGGGCCGTGCGGGGGCGACAATGGGGCAAAGCCCGGAGACCGTCAATCAGGCGCGGCCCCTCGGGCGCGGTCCATCGGGCGAGGTCCATCGGGCGAGGTCCATCGGGCGAAACCCCTCGGGCGAAGCCCATCCGGCGGAGCGATCGGTTCGCGACCTGTCTTGCCGGTCGCCGAAATCCTATACTCCCGCCATGACGCTCGCCGCCGAACAAAGGCACGACTCGGTTTGCCTTCCCGATGCGCCCGCGCTGGTCGCGGGGCCGCGGGGCGCGCTCATGCTCTCGCCCCAAGGGGTAGTTGAGTCCCTCTCGCTCGAGGCGGCGGCGGCTCGGGTGAAGGGCGGGACGCTGCCACTCGTCTGCCACCGGGCGGCGCTCGCCCGCCGCCTCGCCGTGCCGCCCTTCGCCGCCTTCGACCTTCTGGAGCTGTTCGCCTTCGCGCGCCCCGCCCGCTTCTCGATCCCGACGGCGCGCGGGCTCGCCCAGGCGCTCGGGCTGTCCTTGCCCGAAGGGCTGGAGGCGGAGGCGAAGAGCTTGTATGCGACCGCGCGGGCGTTGATCGAGGGTTTGTCGGAGCCGGACTTTGCCGCCGCGGAGCACGCCCGGACGATCGCCGAGGCGATGGCCGGCGGCGGCTGGCTCTGGGGCGAGGCGGTGCTTGCCGCGCTCGAGAATGGCCGTGGACAGGATGCGCGTTCGGGCAGGCGGAACGGCCTTCGGGTCTGGGGGCTGGTCGCGGAGTGGCCCGAATACGCGCCCCAACCCCCCGCCGGCCATGAAGCCGTCGAGCGCGCCGACGCGCGCCGACGCCTTGCGGCGCTTCTCGGTGAGCATGCCGAGCCCCGCCCCGAACAGGCGGACTATGCCTCGGCCGCGAGCGCCGCCTTCGAGCCCCGCGATCGGGTGAATCGGCCCAATGTCGTGCTGGCCGAGGCCGGAACGGGCGTCGGCAAGACGCTCGGCTACATCGCGCCGGCGAGCCTCTGGGCCGAGAAGAACGAGGGCGCCGTCTGGCTCTCCACCTTCACGCGCAACCTCCAGCGCCAGATCGACCGCGAGCTCGACCGGCTTTATCCGGAACCCAAGGTGAAGTTCGAGAAGGCCGTGCTCCGCAAGGGGCGCGAGAATTATGCCTGTCTCTTGAACTACGAGGAGGCGGTCGGCCGCGCCGCCCTGGTGCCCGCCGAACGGGTGGCCTTGGGGCTCATGGCGCGCTGGCTCCTGGCGAGCCGGGACGGTGACATGCAGGGCGGCGACTTCCCCGCCTGGCTTCCGGGCGTCATGGGTGCCGGGCGCGCCTTCGAGCTCACCGACCGGCGGGGCGAGTGCATCTATTCGGCCTGTCCCCACTACCGCCGATGCTTCATCGAACGGAGCAGCCGGATGGCGCGCCGGGCCGATCTCGTGATCGCCAACCACGCGCTGGTCATGGTGCAAGCGGCGCAGGGCGCCCTCGAGGAGGCGGACGAAAGGCCGCTCCCGCTGCGCTATGTGTTCGACGAGGGCCACCATCTGTTCCAGGCCGCGGACAGCGCCTTCGCGGCCAAGCTCACGGGCGCCGAAGCCTACGAGCTCAGGCGTTGGCTGTTGGGGCCCGAGGGTCCCAGGGCGCGCGGCGGCCGGGCGAAAGGGCTCGCGAACCGGGTGGGTGACCTCGTTGCCGAGCAAAAGGAACTGGCGGCGGCGCTCGACGACGTGCTCGGCGCGGCGCGCGCGCTGCCCGCACTTGGCTGGCGTGAGCGGATCGCGAACGCGGCCCCCCGGGGGCCGGGGGAAGCCTTCTTCGCCCAGCTGCGCGCCCAGGTGCTCGCCCGAAGCAAGGTGGTGGACGGCCCCTACGGGCTCGAGGCCGAAACGCACCCACCGGTGCCGGGACTCGTCGAGGCCGCCGCCGAGCTCGACCACGCGCTCGCTCGCCTCGCCCGGCCTTTGTGCGCGCTCGCCGAGCGGCTCAGTCTCCGGCTCGATGACGAGGCCGACAGGCTGGATAGCGCGACCCGCGCACGGATCGAGGCCGTCTGCCGGGGCCTGCGCCGGCGCGGACGCGACCTCATCGGATCCTGGCGGAGCATGTTGCAGGATTTGATCGAGCCCTCGACACCGGACGCGACGCCCGCGGGC
>JAPUJA010000069.1 GCA_027296525.1 Pseudomonadota bacterium
AGCTCATCAACACGCACGGAACCCAGGTGGTCGATACCTGGGCGTTCAACAAGATCGACATGACCGAGTTCATGTCGATGGAGCACACCCGCACGGCGTTGAGCGCGATCATCCCGAAGGTGGGCGACGCGATGGTGACGAACCGCCGCCGCCCGATCCTGACTCTCGTCGAAGACACCTCGCCCGGTATCCACGATACCCTATGCGCGGCCTGCGACCGCTACCGTTACGAGCTTCTGGGCGTGAAGGGCCATCACGACAACTGCACCGACAATCTTCGCACCGGGCTCGACGAGCTTGGCCTGAAGGCGCCGGGGACCCCGGCGCCTTGGAACATGTTCATGAACATCCCGGTCGCGCCCGACCACAGCATCGCCTTCGAGCCCACGGTTTCGAAGGCGGGCGACTACGTCCTGCTGCGGGCCGAGATGGATCTGGTCATCGCCTTCTCCTCATGCCCGCAGGATATCGTCCCGATCAACGGGCCGGACTGCAATCCGGTGGAGGCCCATTTCGAGGTCGTCAATTGAGCGGCACGGCCTATGCGCGCGGGGCGGCGGGTTGGCGCGCCGGCTGATCTCGACCGGCTCGAGCTTCGAGGAGATCGCCGGTTACTCCCGCGTCGTGGTCGACGGCGACTGGATCTTCGTCTCGGGCTGCACCGGCTTCGACTATGCGGCGAATGCGATTTCCGATGACGTCGTCGAGCAGATGCACCAGACCTTCCGCAACATCAAGGACGCGCTGGCGCGGGCGGAGAGCGCACTCGAGGACGTCGTGCGGGTTCGCCTTTTCGTCACGAACCACGACGACTTCAAGACCCTCGCGCCGATCCTCGGCGACTATTTCCGCGACATCCGCCCGACCAACACGACGCTGATCTGTGGGCTTGCGGATCCGCGCATGAAGGTCGAGGTCGAAGTGACCGCGCGCACGCGTGGGTGAAGCTTGACAGGGGAAACGCCATGCCGATGAACGAGCCGCAATTCCTGACCGAAGAGCAGGTCATGATCCGCGACACGGCACGCGCTTTTGCGCAAGGAGAACTCAAGCCCCATTCGGCGGAATGGGACCGGAGCGGTGCGTTCCCCGCCGAGGCCATCCGCGCGCTCGGCCGCTTGGGCCTGATGGGGATGCTGATTCCTGAGGAATATGGCGGCGCGGGCGCGGACTTCGTCTCCTATTCGCTGGCGATGGAGGAGATCGCGGCGGGCGATGCCTCCTGCTCGACGGTGATGACCGTCAACAACTCGCTCGTCTGCACGGCGATCCTCAATTTCGGCACCGACGAGCAGAAGGAACGTTACCTGAGGCCCCTCGCCAAGGGTGACTATCACGGCGCCTTCGCGCTGACCGAGCCCCAGGCGGGCTCGGACGCCGGAAACCTCAAGACCCGCGCGGTCGCGAACGGCGATCACTATGTGGTCGACGGCACCAAGCAGTTCGTCACCGGCGGTGAGACGGGAGGACTCATCATCCTGTTCGCCGTGACCGAGCCCAAGGCCCGCAAGAAGGGCATCAGCGCCTTCATCGTGCCGACCGACCTTCCGGGCTATCGAGTCGCGCGCCGCGAGGAGAAGCTCGGCCAGCACGCCTCCGATACCGTCCAGCTCGTCTTCGACGGCATGAAGGTGCCCAAGGATCACCTCCTGGGCTCGCCGGGCGAAGGCTACAAGATCGCGCTCAGCAATCTGGAGGGCGGGCGCATCGGGGTCGGTTCCCAGGCGCTCGGCCTCGCGCGTGCGGCCTATGAAGCCGCGCTCACCTACGCCAAGGAGCGCGTCACCTTCGGCAAGCCCATCATCAAGCATCAGGCGATCGGCTTTCGCCTCGCCGACATGGCGACCCAGATCGAGGCCGCGCGCCTGTTGCTGCATCACGCGGCGCGGCTCAAGGACGCCGGGTTGCCCTGCATCCAGGAGGCCTCGATGGCCAAGCTGTTCGCCTCCGAGGCGTGCGAAAGGGTCTGCTCCGCCGCCATCCAGATTCATGGCGGCTACGGCTATGTCCGGGATTTTCCGGTCGAGCAGATCTACCGCGATTCGCGCATCTGCACGATCTACGAAGGCACGAGCGACATCCAGCGCCTGGTGATCGCCCGAAACCTCGCGGCCGAGTGAAGAGGGCTGAGCGCGCCGTGCCGGATCCGATCGACTATTATTTCGACTTCTCCTCGCCCTACGGTTATCTGGTCGCCGACCAGATCGACGCCTATGCCGAGCGCCACGGCCGCACCGTCAAGTGGCGCCCCTTCCTGCTCGGCGTCGTGTTTCAGAAGACCGGCCAGAAACCCTTGAGCGAGCAGCCCCTGAAGGGCGATTACTGCCGCCACGATTGGCGGCGCTTCGCGCGCCTCATGGGCGTCCCCTATCATGAGCCCGAGCCTTTCCCGATCGCGACCCAGGCCGCCGCGCGCGCCTTCTACTGGACCGCCGATCAGGACGAGGCCCTCGCCAAGCGTCTGGCGCGCACGCTCTACCGCGCTTATTTCGCCGAAGGAAAGGACATCTCCTCGCCTGAAATCGTCACCGGGATCGCGCGCGCCCTCGGCATCGACATGGACGCCCTCGCCGCGGCGCTTCAGAGCCCGGAGATCAAGGAGCGATTGAAGGCCGAGGTCAGCGCGGCGATCGAGCGGGGCGTCTTCGGCTCGCCCACCTTCATCGTCGACGGTGAGATGTTCTGGGGCGCCGACCGGCTCTGGCAGATCAAACGCTGGATCGAACAGGGCGGCTGGTAGGGGCGCGGGCCGACGAGATCGGATCAGCGCGCCGGTGTCGGCTTATGACCCATAGCAGACATAGCCGGTGATTATGCCCGCCATTGAATGGTTTCGGACGATAGGGCGCGCTTGACGAACATGAAGGTCCCGAGAACCAGGGTTCAACACACACCCTTCATCCTACAAAACCCCAATGCCATCGTTCAGACAAAGCCAGGGAATTACCGCACCCTCACTTTCTCAACAGGCTCACCGTCACCTGAACTGCCTATGCGGCTCCGGCGGCTTGGCGAATGAGCGCATTGGATGGCAGGCTTGGGTCCACTGCCTTTCGCGCGCTCTCGACACCGACAATCGGCAGGCCATGCGAGTCGAGCAATCCAATCTGAGCGAGGACCGAGGCTTGATCCCAATAAATGTGTTCGTGAGCAAGTTTGCCATCGCGAAAACGAACGATCACCACCAGGGGCACCTCGACCCGCCTATCAGTGGGCGCAACTCCGGGCAGCATCCAATCCATCTCCACGCTGTGCGTGAACTTGAAGAGGATTTCGTCGACCAGTTGATCCTCACCCACGGTGCGTGAGATCGGAACCAGCTCCGTGTCGGGCGGCATCTTCGGAATGAAGTGCGTGGAATAGAATTCCCGCAACTGCTCGCGGCCCACACCGCCGGTCAAGACGGGAATGTGGTTGACGTAAGAGTCCTCGACCATCGTACTGAGGGTGTCCTCGGTATTGCGGGTCTCGAACTCATACCTCGTATGCTCGTTCCAAAGACCCACTAAGTCCACTTTTCCCGGATGGGTCCACTCCGGTTGAGATTCAATTTACCTCAGCCGAGTGTCTCAATTATCCGTGCCGCACCCCACATCAATCACTTTTTGACCTTCAGGCTGCTCAGAAGTCGCGGGGTGGCGATTTGGGGTTCAGTACCTTGCGCGCACTTTCGGCGCCGACTACAGGCAGTCCGGCCGGATCAAGAAGGCCAAGTTGCACGAGCACACTAGCCTGATCCCAGTATATACGCTCATGCGATACTTTGCCATCTTTGACCCCCACAAAGACGGCGAAGGCTATCTCCACCTTTTTGCCAGTCGGTGACACGCCTGGCAGCATCCAGTCAATGGCAGTCGTGTGGGTGAAGCTAATAACCAGTTCATCAACTAATTGATCTTCTCCGACAGTTAGCGACACTCTATCCATCTTAACATCTGGCGGAAAGAATTTGCCCACGAGATGGTCGCTGTAGAAGGCGCGCACACCACTCTGGCCCACTCCACCTATCATTGTCGGGACGTTATGAATGTGTGGATCATCGGTCATTGTGGCCATTGTGGTGTCGAGGTCACCGTCAAGCTC
>JAPUJA010000007.1 GCA_027296525.1 Pseudomonadota bacterium
GAGACGATCCGCATGTGCATGCGCACCTCGCGCCAGATGCTGCACGAGATCGGCCGCGAACCCACCCCCGATGAGCTCGCCGAGCGTCTTCAGATGCCCCTCTACAAGGTTCAAAGGGTTCTCAAGATCGCCAAGGAGCCGATCAGCCTGGAGACGCCGATCGGCGATGAAGAGGACAGCCATCTGGGCGACTACATCGAGGACAAGAACGCGGTGCAGCCGGTCGACGCGGCGATTCAGGCGAATCTGCGCGAAACCACGACGCGGGTGCTCGCGAGCCTGACGCCCCGCGAGGAGCGCGTGCTCAGAATGCGTTTCGGGATCGGCATGAACACCGACCACACCCTCGAGGAGGTCGGCCAGCAGTTCTCGGTGACCCGCGAGCGCATCCGCCAGATCGAGGCGAAGGCGCTGCGCAAGCTCAAGCATCCGAGCCGAAGCCGAAAGCTTCGAAGCTTCCTCGACACCTGATCGCACGCCCGCCGGGGTGGTTCCGCTCGGCCCGGACCCACCGTTTCCTCAGGTTCGCGCGCGCCGCGCGAGGGTGTCGTTTATCCCCCGCCGATCAATTCCAACCACTCCTCTTCGCTCAAGACACGAACGCCGAGCCCCTTCGCCTTGGTGAGCTTGCTCCCCGGATCGGCGCCCGCCACGAGGTAGTCGGTCTTCGCCGATACCGAGCCCGAGACCCTTGCGCCGAGCACCTGGGCGCGGGCCTTGGCCTCGCTCCGGGTCATGCGCGCGAGCGTGCCGGTGAACACGACGGTCTTTCCCGTCACGGGAGATTGGGTTGCGGCGGGTATCGCTTCGTCCTCGACCGTGACGAGAGCGCTCAAGTCATCGAGGACCTTCCGGTTGTGGGGTTCCCCGATGAACTCGGCGAGCGCTCCTGCGACCTTCGGCCCGATCCCGTCGATCGCGATGAGCTCCTGATAGGCCTCGCTCGAGCGGTCGCGGGCGACCTCGATCGCGTCACGCCACGCTGTGAACGTGCCGTAACGGTGGGCCAGCAGCCGCGCCGTGGTCTCGCCGATGTGGCGCACCCCGAGCGCGTAGATGAAGCGGTGGAGCGCGATACGCCGGCGCGCGCGAATGGCGTTAAAGAGGTTTCGCGCCGATTTCTCGCCCCAGCCCTCGCGTTCGGAAAGCTTCGGGCCCTTCTGGCTGTCGGTTTCCTCGAGGCGAAAGATGTCGCCCGGCGTCTCGATCCGCTTGTCCCGCCAAAAGGCGAGGATCTGCTTCTCGCCCAGCCCCTCGATGTCGAACGCGTCGCGCGAAACGAAATGCCGCAGACGTTCGACGGTCTGCGCCGGACAGATCAGCCCGCCGGTGCAGCGCCGCGCCGCCTCGCCCTCTTCGCGCACCGCGTGGCTTCCGCATTCCGGGCAGCGATCGGGAAAGGTGAAGCGCCTTTTTCGCCGACGCCCCTTCTCCTTCACGACCTCGATGATCTGGGGAATGACGTCGCCCGCGCGCTGCACGATCACCGTGTCGCCTTCACGCACGTCCTTGCGCGCGATCTCGTCTTCGTTATGGAGCGTCGCGCGTGCGACGGTGACGCCCGCGAGCCGGATGGCTTCAAGCTCGGCCACGGGCGTGAGCGCGCCCGTGCGCCCCACTTGAATCAGGATGCGCAAGAGCTTTGTGCGCGCCCGCTCGGGCGGAAACTTGTAGGCGATTGCCCAGCGTGGCGCGCGGCTGACCTCGCCCAGCCGATCCTGCCAGTCGAGGCGATCGACCTTATAGACCACCCCGTCGATGTCGTAGGGGAGCTTGTTGCGGGTCGCAAGCAGGCGACGGTAGAGGTCGCCCGCCTCCTCGAGGCCGGCGCAGCGTTCGGCGAGAGGGTTGACCGCGAATCCCCATTCCCGGAGACGCTCGAGGAAGCCCGAGTAACGCTCCCCCACCGGCTCGCTCAGCTCACCCCAGCCATAGGCGAAGAAGTGGAGCCGTCTCTTCGCGGTGATCCGCGAATCGAGTTGGCGGAGGCTGCCGGCCGCGGCGTTTCGGGGGTTCGCGAAGAGCGCCTTGCCCTCCTTCGCGCGCGTTTCGTTGAGCGCCTTGAAGTCCGCGCGTGACATGTAGACCTCGCCTCTGACCTCCAGCCGTTTCGGCAGGTGCGTGCCCTTGAGCCGCTCGGGCAGATCGCCGATGGTGCGAAGATTGGCGGTCACGTCCTCGCCGACCTCGCCGTCGCCTCGGGTTGCGCCCTGGACGAGGCGTCCTTCCTCGTAGGTAAGCGCGGCGCCGAGCCCATCGATCTTCGGTTCGCCGACGCTTTCGATTGCCTCCTCCTCGAGGCCCAGGAAGCGGCGGATGCGCCCGAAGAAGGCCTCGAGCTCCGCCTCCTCGAGCACGTTGTCGAGCGAGCGCATGGGCTTGGAATGCCGGACCTTGGCGAAGCTCGCGGCCGGTGCGACGCCGACGCGGAGCGAGGGGCTGTCGGGCCGGACGAGACCGGGAAGGCGCGCCTCGATCGCTTCGTTGCGCCGGCGGAGCGCGTCATATTCGGCATCGGAAATGACCGGCGCGGCCAACTCGTAATAAAGTCGGTCGTGCTTGGCGATTTCCTCGGCCAGGCGCTTGAGCTCGCGCGCCGCCTGCTTGGCGGTGAGCCGCTCGGCGGCAAGCTCCTTGACGGGGATATCGGCGGGCGGCTTAGCGCTCATCGCGCCCGGCCGAGGATCAGTTGCTCCGCCGCCCGGCGCGCCTCGTCGGTCACTTTCGCTCCAGCCAGCATGCGCGCGATCTCGTCCCGGCGGGTGTCACCCGAGAGGGCGTCGAGCTCGGTGATCACGCCCGCCTTCGTCCGCCTCTTGCTCACCCGTATGTGATGATTCGCGCGCGCCGCCACTTGCGGCGAGTGAGTGACCACGATCACCTGGATGTCCTTGGCCAAGCGCGCGAGCCGCTCGCCCACGGCCTGGGCGGTCGCCCCACCGATTCCCTGATCGATCTCATCGAAGACCAGGGTCGGCACTGGGCTTATCCGGGAGAGCACGACCTTCAAGGCGAGCAGGAGACGCGAGAGCTCGCCGCCCGATGCGACCCGCTCGAGCGGCGCCAAATCCGTGCCCGGGTTCATCGCGGCCTCGAAGCGGACATGATCGAGGCCTTCTCCGGTCGCGCGCTCGGGCGCGAGCGGCTCGATATTCGTCGCGAAACGCGCCGCCTCGAGCTTCAGCGGCTTGAGTTCACGCAGGAGGGCCTCATCGAGCGCCCGAGCGGCGCTCCGACGCGCCGCGGTCAGGGTTTCTGAGCAGGCGAGGTAGGCTTCCCGCGCCCCCCGGCATTCCACCGAGAGCCGGTCGAGCCGGTCCTCACCGGCCTCGAGCACATCGATCTTGACGGCATAGTCGTCGCGCAGATGTTCGAGCGAATCCGGCTCGGTACGGTATTTCCGCGCCGCCGTCCGAAGGCTGAAGAGACGCTCCTCGATGGCCTCCAGACGCGCCGGGTCGAGATCGAGCGCGCCCGCGGCCCGCTCGAGCGCGCCCATGGCCTCGGTGATCTCGATCGAAGCGCGTTCGAGGGCCTCGATCGTCTCATCGAGCGCGCCGCCCGCCATGTCGGCGATCTTGGCGAGCGAACGCTGGGCGCGGCCGACCCGTTCATCCATGGCCGGGCCCTCATGGAGCGCCGACCGGGCATCCGTGATCGCGTCCAGTATCTTGCGGCCGTTGACGAGGCGCGCGCGATCGGCCGCGAGAGCCGTTTCTTCGCCCGCCTTGGGCGCCAGGGCGTCGAGCTCGACGAGGGCGTGGCGGAGCAAGTCTTCCTCGTTCCGGGCGGCCTCGAGCGTGGCGCGGGCCTCGGCTTCCGCATCCCGCGCCGCGCACCAGGCCTCGAAGGACTCGGCGACGGTGGCGCGATCGGGCTCGAGAGTCCCGTAACTGTCGACCATCGTGCGGTGGCTCGCGGGATCGAGAAGGCGAACTTGCGCGCGCTCGCTCTGGATCTCGATGAGTGTTTTGCCGAGCCGCCGCAAGAGGCCGACGCTTACCGGCTGGTCGTTGACGAAGGCGCGGCTTCGCCCATCCGCGTGTATGGTGCGGCGCAGAACGAGCGCCTCCTCGATGTCCAGCCCCTGGTCTTCGAGCAGGCGCGCCGCGGGATGCTCGGCCGGGCTATCGAACACGGCCGTGACGGTGCCCCGCGCCGCGCCCTTGCGCACGAGGCCTCCTTCGCTCCGGGCGCCCAGGGCAAGCCCCAGTGAATCGAGCAGAATGGATTTTCCCGCGCCCGTTTCGCCGGTGAGCGCCGACAGCCCGGGCTCGAAGGAGAGCTCGAGGCGGTCGATCAGAACGATGTCCCGGATCGAAAGACTCTGAAGCATCCCTCGACGCGACCGGCCTCACCCGTTCCGCACGGGGGCGGCCGCTCCGTTATCGCCCTGAATGATTTGCGGCGCGTGCTCCTTCATCAACTCGTAGCTGTCGCGGTACCACTCGCTGTCCGGAAAGTTGTAGCCGAGGACCGCGGCGGTCTTCTGCGCCTCGTCGACAAGACCGAGCGAGAGATAGGCCTCGACCAGGCGATGGAGCGCTTCCGGCACATGGGTCGTCGTCTCGAAACGATCAACCACGGCCTGGAAGCGATTGATTGCCGCGATGTAATAGCCTTGCTTCAAATAGTAGCGGCCGATCTTCATTTCCTTTCCGGCCAGATGGTCGCGCGCGAACACGACCTTCTGACGCGCGTCACGGGCATAATCCGAGTCGGGGAACCGGCGGATGAGTTCTTGGAAGGCGTCGAGCGCGTTGAAGGTCATCTCCTGGTCTCGACTCACGTCGGAGATCTGCTCGTAGTAACTTATGCCGATGAGGTAATGGGCGTAGGCAACGTCCTCGTGGCCTGGATGGAGCTGGATGAAGCGCCGCGCCGCGACCACGGACTCATCATACCTGTTGTTCTGGTAGTGGCTGAACGATGCCATGAGCTGTCCCCGAGTCGCCCAGACCGAATAGGGGTGCTGCC
>JAPUJA010000070.1 GCA_027296525.1 Pseudomonadota bacterium
TATGCCCTCTATCCCCATATGACGGTCGCCGAGAATCTGGGCTTCGGGCTCAAGATGCGAAAAGTTCCGAAGGAAGAGGTCACGCGCCGCGTCGACGAGGTGGCGCGGATCCTTGGGATCACCCACGAGCTCCCGCGCCGGCCGAAGACCCTTTCGGGCGGTCAGCAGCAGCGCGTCGCCCTGGGCCGCGCGATCGTGCGCGACCCTTCCGTCTTCCTCTTCGACGAGCCGCTCTCCAACCTCGACGCCAAGCTTCGAACCCAGATGCGGGGTGAGATCATCAAGCTCCACCACCGGCTCGAGGCGACGATGATCTACGTCACCCACGATCAGATCGAGGCCATGACCATGGGCGATCGGATCGTGGTGATGAACGAAGGCAACATCCAGCAGGTGGGAACGCCCCTCAAGATCTATGACGATCCCGACAACGCGTTCGTCGCGGGCTTCATCGGCAACCCCTCGATGAACCTGTTCGAGGGCCAACCGACGCGCGTCGATGGGGCGCTCGGCTTCCGCGCCGACAAGCTCGTGATTCCCCTGCCCGCCGATCATCCCGCGGGCAAGGACGAGCGGACCATCCTCGGCATCCGGCCCGAGTTCCTGATGGTCGAGCCGCCCGAAGGCTGGGCCGCCTTCGAGGCGCATGTCGAGGCGGTCGAGCATCTGGGCGCCGAGACGATCGTCGAGCTCTCGACCGGTGGGCCGGAGATCATCGCCCGGATCAAGCGCACCGATACGATCGCGCACGGCCAGACGGTGACGGTCGGCGCCGAGCCCGAGAAGGTGCTCGCCTTCGACGCGGCCACGGGCGCCAGGCTCAGGCGTTGAACGAGAGTCCCATCGCCTCGGCGATAGGCGTCCGATCTCGGATGAGAGCCCTTAAGGCAAGCGGACCTCACCAGCCCGCATAGGCGGCGACCTGATCGTCCGTGACCTTGCCCGCCTCGACGTCGGCGAAGGCGCGATCGAGGATGTCGAGCGCCTCGTCGACCTCGCCCGCGCTTAAGTTGAGCGGCGGCGTGAGCTCGAGCACGTTCGATTCCGTGCCGACGTAAAAGAGAATGAGGCCGAGCTCATAGGCCCGGTAGACGAGCTTCGCGGTCTCGCTCGAGGCCGCCTCCTTGGTCTCCCGGTCGCGCACGAGCTCGACCCCGATGGCGAGCCCCTTGCCCCGCACGTCGCCGATCAAGGGATGTTTGTTCGAGAGCTCGCGCAAGCCCGTCATCAGGCGCGCGCCCATCTTGCCGGCGTTCGCGGGCAGGTCCTCTTCCTGCAAGGTCTTCAAGACCGCGCGCCCCGCGGCGGCCGAGACCGGATTGCCCGAGGTCGTGAGGATCGAGAAGGCGGTCTCGAAATCCATGATCTCGGCCGGCCCCACCACCGCCGAGAGCGGCAGGCCACCGCCCAGGCCCTTGCCGAAGACGATGATGTCGGGGGCAAGCCCCTCGAGCGCGAAGGCGTGCAGCGCCCCCGACCGGCCGAGCCCAACCTTGACCTCATCGACCACGATGAGGATGCCGTGCTTGCGGCAACGTTCCTCGAGGCCCTTCAGGAAACCCGGCGGCGGCACGAGCACCCCGCCGTCGGATTGGATGGGCTCGATGAAGACCGCCGCGATTTTCTCAGGCTCGCATTCGGTCGCGAAGATGCGATCGAGCTCCTCGAGCGCGGCGGCCGCGAGCTCGCCGTCATGTCGGGGCCGGTAAGGATCGGGATAGGGCAGGCGGATGACGCCAGCGCGCGCCGGCGCGTGCGTCTGGGAGACGTGACCCGAGACCGACATCGAGCCCGAAAGCCCGCCGTGATAGGCGCCGATGAACGAGATCATGCCGGGCCGCCCGGTCACGGCCTCGACCAGACGCACCACCGTGTCGTTCGCATCCGAGCCCGAATGGCCGAACCACACGCGCCGCTCCCCCTCGCCTGGGAGCGTATCGAGCAACTCCTCGGCGAGCGCGATGGCGGGTTCGACGGCGTAGGAGAGGAGGCTCACGGGCGGCATGGTGCGCACGGCCTCGCCGACGGCCGCGACGATCGCCGGGTGGGCATAGCCGAGACTCGCCGCACCCCAGGAGGCGGAGAGGTCGAGCAGCCGCCGCCCGCCCGCCTCATAAGCGTAAGAGCCCGCACCACCGACGACCGAGGCCGGGAAGAACCGGAGCTTCTCGATGCCGGCGATGACGGCAGCGTCGCGGGCTTGCAGATCGGCGCTCAACCGCGCTTCCCCCCTTAAGGCCCCGAGCCTACGCCTTACCACATCATGAAGGGCGCGACGGTTTCATCGGAAACCTCGCCTCGAGCGACGTCAGCGAACGCCCGATCGACCGGCCGTGTTTGGCCTCGATCTCATCGGCCGAGAGGGGATCGTAGAGTTCGGATTCGCGGCGGCCGAAATAGTTCTGAAGATCGATGATGAGGAGCGCCGTCTGGCGCGCATCGAACGGCACATCGCGGCCCAAGCGCGCCTCCTCGGGCCGCCTCATCCGCGTGAGCCTCGCCTTGGTGATCTCGGCGACCATCTCGCTTTTCCTCGGCTTGCCTCGAAGGCCGAACGTTATCACCGGGCGGAGCGGCGGTCAAAAGAGCCCTGGCGTCGGTAGTATCTCAGTTTGAATTCCCGCTACCGGCCAAATGGAGAGGTTCATTGGGATCGCGGCGAAGGTCTGTTATTGCAGCAAAAGCGGCCGTTCGCCACGACCCAGCAGCGCTTCCGAGTTTGACCCGAAGGGGACCTCTACCACTTTGCGAGGTTAGCAATGACGCCTTCTACAAAGTTGGGGAACACCTTAGCCAGGCCGACACGGGTGCTCACTTCCTTTCGATACCCGTCTATCTTCCCATCGTCGAATGCGACCCCCACGTAAAGGTCACCGCGTTTAGAGAAAGACATAAGTGTCGAGATCGTAAGCGGCGTAATGTGGCTGTATTTGTTATAGAACTCCTGAACCTCCCTGAGCGCCTTCACTCCCTCGTCCTTTAGTCCTAACTTTTCGGAGTGGCGCAAAACGTGTGTAACAGCATCGTTGGTCGAGTACTTGTCCTCCATAAAGCGCTCCAGGATTCCCAAATCTTTTCCAGAACACAGAAACGCCAGAGAAATCGTTTCGACCACTTGGCGAAAGAGGTTTCCTGCCGCGATGGAATGCCCTGACAGGAAAAGTTTCAACGAAAGTATGTGAAGGCTTATCGCCGTGAATACCAGTGCCGAGATATAGGCTCGTTTCTCGTTTTTTTGCACTTCGGCATCAAGGGAGCGCCATGTCATGAACGCATGAGTCGTGGCATCAACGAAGTCATTCGCGTCAGCTTCGAAGTGATGTAGATATTCTGCCCGAACC
>JAPUJA010000071.1 GCA_027296525.1 Pseudomonadota bacterium
GACCGCCGCCTAACCGGCGGCCCGGCGGCTTCGCCGCGAACCGATATAGACCTCGACCACCTTGGGGTCCTTCTGCACCTCGGCAGGCGGCCCTTCGGCGATCAACTCCCCCATATGGAGCACATGGATGCGTTCGCACACGTTCATGATGAAACGCAAGTCGTGATCGATGACGATAATGCCGCATTTCGCGCGGTCTCGAATCCCCCGGATCGACGCAATCAGGTGCGCAGATTCGGCCTCGTTCATGCCGGCCGCCGGTTCGTCGAGCAAAAGGAACTCGGGCACGAGTGCGCGCGCGCGCGCGATCTCGAGCCGGCGCTGCTGGCCGTAGGGAAGCTCCTTCGCGCGCCGGTCGGCGACATCGCTGAGCTCGAGCTCTTCGAGAATCGCCTCGACGGTGAGGCCGTTCAAATATTGCCGTCGGTAACGCTTCGAGGTGGCATGGCTGACCTCGACGTTCTGGCGCACGGTCAGGCGGTCGAACAGCCGGATGTTCTGGAAGGTACGCGCGATCCCCTTGAGCGCGCAGCGGCGCGGGGTCGTGCTGTCGATGCGTTGATCCTCTATCCGAACTTCGCCGGCGTCGAGCGGATAGACCGACGATATCACGTTTAGAAGCGTCGTCTTGCCCGCGCCATTGGGCCCGATGAGCCCGACGATCTGGCCGGTTTCAAAGGTGAGCGAGACATCCCGAAGCGCGTAGACGCCGCCGAAATGCTTCGAAACGTTGGCCACAGTCAGGGTCGCCATCAGACGCCCCCATCTCCCGTTTTTCTGCCTTAAGCCCTACAAATTAATGGCTTTTGAGGCGTTCGTCCAGAACCTCGAGGGTCCGATTTCGCGCCAGGGCTCAGCGAGCGTCCGCCGGTGGCTTAATCATCTTTCCCGGAAAGCGATTTCTCCCGGAAAGTGTCGCCGGCTGGACCAAACGCACGCCACGCCGCCCGGCGGCTTTGGGTTAGTGGTCTGATGTTTAATCCTTTTGGCCCGGCCCTGTCAATAACGCCAAGGATCAGGCCGCATAGGCGCGCGCGGCCGGTTGAACCGTTCCGCACCCCTCGATCTCGGGCTCAGAGTCCGCACCAGCGGCGCGCGATGGTCTCGAACGCCTCGCGCGCTTGGTCGATCCTCTCGATCAGACAGTATTCGTCGGTCTGATGGGCCATCTGGGGCTCGCCCGGGCCCAGGATCACGGTCGGCGCGTTCCCCATCGCCGGGGTGAGGTAGGCCGCGTCCGTGAAATAGCTCGCGCCCCGGGGTTCGGGCCGGGCACCCAGATACGGCGTCATGATCTCGTAGACCTCCTGCATCCAGGGATGATCGGCCGGGGTCGAGATGCCCTCGACGTCCATGATCGGGCGCAGCCGCGCCTCGGGCCCCAGATAGGCGCCGATGCCTTCGATCACCTCGTGATGCGTCTGGCCCGGAATGCTGCGGATGTCGATGGTAAAGGCCGCCCGGTCGGGCACCGAGTTGATGTTGAGCCCGCCCTCGATGGTTCCCACATTGAGGGTCGCGCGCCCGAGAATCCCGTGGGGCGCGATGTTGAAATCGAAGTCCTCGAGCTTGGTCAGCGCGTGAGCCGCCTTGTAGATGGCATTCTCGCCATGCTCGGGCATCGAGCCGTGGGCGGTGACGCCGTGGGTTTCGACCTCGAGCCAGAGCGCCCCCTTATGGCCGATATAGGGATAGTTCGAGCTGGGCTCGGCGACGACGATCGCGCCCGCCCGGCCGAGCACGCCGGCCTTCGCCATGTGGTCCGCGCCCTCGCACCCGGTCTCTTCGCCGGCCGTGATGACGAAAAGGATGCCGGCCTCGGGCTCGCCGAGCCCGGCGAGATGAGCGCCCGCGCACACGAAGGCCGCGACCCCCGCCTTCATGTCGCTCGTTCCCCGTCCGTAGAGCCTGCCGTCCGCGCGCTCGCCGGCGAAAGGATCCTTCGACCAGGGCCGGGACCCCAAGGGCACCGTGTCGATATGCCCGGTGAAGCAGATCGGCGCCTTATCGCCCCGGCCCGGAAGCGAAGCGATGAGGCTCGTGCGCCCCGGCGCGAACTCGTAAGGCGCGACCTTGAACCCCACCCCTTCGAGGAGGCGGCCGAGATGATCGGCGCAGGCCTGCTCATCCCCCGGCGGATTGATGGTGTCGAAGCGCACGAGCGCCTCGCTCAGCTCCAAGGCGCTCGGAAAGTCAGCCATGGGCGCCGGGCCTCCCTCCTCGGGTTTTCGCGACGTTCAGCCGCGCCAGCCAGCACAGCCGGACGCAAAACGACACGACCATCCTAGAACCAGATCATCGGGGTCTTGGTGAGGAGTTCCGGCCCGTCCTTGGTCACGATGAAGTTCTGCTCGAAGCCGGCGGCGCCGACGCCTTTCCAATAGAGAAAGGCCTCCGAGCTCGCGACCTGGTTCTCGAACAGCTGCTCGTCCTTGCCCGCGGTCTTAAGCCCATACATCGGATTGCAGAAGAACATGTCGTTGCCGTGACCGTAGAGCGGCCATTGCTCGGCCGCCTGATCCCTCGCCTTTCCGCCGCCCGCCTCCTTGTAAAGACGATCGCCGACGCGCGCGAGGGTGTGCGCCTTCACCCCCGGCCGGATCGCCTCCATGACGCCTTCGACGATGCCGGCGCAGGCCCGGATCAGATCCTTCTGGTCCCGGCTCGCGCGGCCATAGACCCCCGTTCGGCCCGGATCGAGATAGTAGCCGTGCTTCATCGGGCCCATGATCCAACAGCGCACCATGTCACCTTTTTGGGGCGGGGTATCGTCGCAGCCGGTCAGATTGTTGCGCGAGAAATCGAGCATCCGCTTCTTGGTTCCGTGCGCCATGCGGATGAGATAGGGGATGCCGCCGCCGCGGATGACAATCGCGGCGCCCCGCGCGGCTGCCTCGGCCTCGGACTTGCCGGAGACCAACGCCTTCATCGCCGCGTTCATCGCCTTGGTCGAGACTTGGCCCGCCTCGCGAAAGGCCTCGCGCTCGCGCCGCGACTTCACGACGCTCACCGACTGCACGAGATCGTCCTCGACGACCCAGCGGATGCCGGGGGTGAGACGTTTGAGCGCGTTCATATATTTGAAGGGAAAGAAGTCGGACCCGACGATCGCGACCCGGCCCCGCACCCTCCGGCGCTTCAGGTCGGCGGCGACCCCCTCGATGGGATCGAGGTGCCATTTGACTCGGTCGGTCGCGATCCAGTTCTTGTATTCGAGCGGCTCGTCATTGTGCAGCGCCGGCACCTTGCCCCGTTGCAACACCACCGCGGCGAAGGAGCGTGCCGTCCAGAAATTGTTGTCGGGCTCCTGGGCCGAGTGCGCGGAGTAGTAGTTGGTGAGCCACAGCACGTTGCCGTAGCGCTCATAGGCGCCCGAGCCCTTGGCCCACACCACGGCGACATCGTAGCCGCGCCGCGCCATCTCGTCGTGAACCCGCTGCCAACGATTCCGGTATTCGCTCTTCGGGAAATAGTTGCTCGACACTTTTTTATGACCTCCTCTTTTATCGGCGATGCGATAAGGCCCACCGCCTCTCCCATGGCCCCGCGCCAGGGTAGCCCAGGATGCGATCCATGCAAATCGATCCGTGAGGGATGGCGGCGCGCGAAAATACTGAGGTAAGCGATTCTTTTACGCGAGCGGGCCGCGCATCGGCCGGGCCGCGCATCAGCCGGGCCGCGCATTGGCCGAATCGAGCGGCTCGACTATTCCGCTTCGTCCGCCGAGGCCATGGCCTGAAGGACCACCTGATGGGTGACCTGGCCGACGAGCTTGCCCGCCTCGTCGGCGACCGCGATCGGTTTCTCGGCCTGCGCGATACGGCGCACCACGTGATCGAGGCTCATGGTGCCCGGAATCGGCGACGCGCTCTCGGCCTCGTCGCTCAAGGGCTCGGCGATGTCGGCCACGGTCAAGACCTGCGCGCGCGGCGCGTCCTTGGTGAATTCGGCGACGTAATCGCTCGCCGGCTGCATGACCACCTCGGCCGGGGTGCCGAGCTGCACGATCTGGCCCTCATTCATGATCGCGATCCGGTCGGCGACCCGAAGCGCCTCGAGGAAGTCGTGGGTGATGAACACGATGGTCTTGTGAAGCACCCGCTGGAGCCTCAGGAACTCGTCCTGCATCTGACGGCGGATGAGCGGGTCGA
>JAPUJA010000072.1 GCA_027296525.1 Pseudomonadota bacterium
ATCATGTTCGTCGGCGACGTCGCGTTTACCCAGAAGGACTATGGCCCCGGCAAGTCGAACCACGACCTCACCACCATCGTGACGATCCAGTGGGATTCGAACGGCAATGGGGTCGCGGATGGCGGCGACAGCCCGGTCGGCCAGGCAACGGTGACCGTCGAGCTCTGCCATCCGGGGAGCGGACAGTGTTGGGATTGGATTCCGCTCTCGACAAGCGGCGCGGGCACGGCGAACTTCATCCTGAAGCGCGCGCCCACGGGGAACTACGACTTCACCGTGAACGGCGTGAGCCACGGCACCTATCTCTGGGAATCGTCGCTCGATCTGGACAATCCGAGCTCGTATTCGCTGAATTAACACCGGCGCGGCGCTCTCGCGGGGGCCAGCCGGCGAGGTGGGACTCGCAACGCGCCTCTCACGGCGCCTTCCCGGCTCGCCGGACCCTGTCGCGCCGACCCCCGAAAAGCGTGGATTGGTATATACTGATGCTCGAGGCCCGGGACGCGGCCCCCTTGGGCGGTCCCCCTGGGGTGGCCTGATCGGCTCGGCCGAACGCAAGCTCCGGGCCGCCGGATTCCTGGATTGAGGGCCGAGCGTTGTTCCAATTTCCGCCATGTCCGAGTTGATACGGCTCGAATGGTTCTTTCCCCTCCTCGCCGCACCGTTCATCGGAAGCTTCCTGGGCCTCCTGATCCGGCGCCTGCCGGCGGGCCAGGGGGTGGTTCTCGGACGCTCGGCCTGCCCGGACTGCGCCCATCCCTTGGGCGTTCGCGACCTCCTGCCGCTCGTGAGCTTCGCACTCTCCGGCGGGCGCTGCCGCCATTGCAAGAGCCCGATCTCGCGCCTCTATCCGGCGATCGAGATCGCCGCCATCGTGATCGCGCTCTGGGCGGCGCTCATGCTCTCGGGCTGGCTCGTCTGGGCGGGCTGCGCCCTCGGCTGGGCGCTGCTCGCTCTCGCCGCGATCGACCAGGAACACATGCTGCTTCCCGATCCGCTGACGCTGCCCTTGATCCCCGCCGGCCTCTTGGTCGCCTACGCGCTCGATCCTCGCCTGCTCGTCCCCCACGCGATCGGCGCGGGCGCGGGCTTCTCGGCCTTCGCACTCATCGGCTGGGCCTACAAGGCGCTTCGCGCACGCGCCGGGCTCGGCCTCGGGGACGCCAAGCTCCTGGCCGGGGCGGGCGCCTGGCTCTCCTGGCAGGGCCTGCCGAGCGTCGTGCTGATCGCGGCCGTGGCGGCGCTTCTGGTCTTGCTCGCCCGCTCGTTCGCCGGGCGTTTGATTTCGCCGACGACGCCGGTTCCCTTCGGGCCCTATCTCTGCCTCGGGACCTGGCTCGTCTGGCTCTACGGTCCGTTGATCCCGGCGTGAGCGTCGGCAGACACGAGGTGTAAGGCGCGCGGGCCGAGTGAACCCCATGGAATCGAGCCCGCCGGCGAAGAGATCGGCGAGCGGCTGGTGGCCGGCGACAGGCTCACCCCCGATGATCTCGAGCGCGCGCGGCGCTTGCAACAGGAGACCGGCGAGCGCCTCCATGTGATCCTCACCCAGCTCGGGTTGATCTCGGAGCGCGCCATGGCCGAGGCGCTCGCGGACTTTCTCGCGCTCCCGCTGGTCGGCTTGAGCGACTATCCGGCCGAGCCCGCAATCGACGACGCGATCAGCGCCAAGTTCCTGAAAGAACATCGCATCGTGCCCCTTGGCGATTCGCCTGAGGGGGTCGTGGTCGCGATGGCCGATCCGCTCGATCAATACGCCATCGACGCGATGCGCCTCTTCACCGGCAAGCCCGTCGAGGCCCGGGTCGGCGTTCCGGCCGATATCGAGGCCGCCTTCGACCGCCTCTACGGCACGGGCCAGGGCACGATCGGCGAGGTCGTCGATGAGGGCCCGGCCGCAGGCGCCGATGAAGACATCGAGCGCCTGCGCGATCTCGCGAGCGAGGCGCCCGTCATCCGCATGGTCAATCTTCTGATCGGCCGGGCGGTGGAGACGCGCGCCTCCGACATCCACGTCGAACCGTTCGAAAACGCGCTCCGGGTGCGCTACCGGATCGACGGCGTGCTGCGCGAGGTCGAAGCGCCGCCGAGCCGTCTGCGCGCCGCCGTGATCTCGCGCATCAAGCTGATGGCGAAGTTGAACATCGCCGAGACGCGGCTGCCCCAGGACGGGCGTATTCGGCTCGTTTCCCGGGGCAAGGAGATCGACCTTCGGGTCTCGAGCGTGCCGACGATGCACGGCGAGAGCGTCGTGCTCCGCATCCTCGACCGGGGAAGCGTCGCGCTCGACTTCGCCCAGCTCGGCTTCGACGAGGAATCGCTCGAGCGCTATCTCGAGATGCTCGACCGCCCCCACGGCATCCTTCTGGTCACGGGGCCCACGGGCAGCGGCAAGACCACGACGCTTTATACCTCGCTTCTCCGGCTGAATACCGGCGAGCGGAAGATCCTGACCGTCGAGGATCCGATCGAATACCAGTTGGAGGGCATCAACCAGCTGCAGGTCAAGCCGCAGATCGGCTTGAGTTTCGCGAACGCCTTGCGTTCCTTTCTGCGTCAGGATCCCGACATCATCATGATCGGCGAGATCCGCGATCTCGAGACCGCGGAGATCGCCGTGCAGGCGGCGCTCACGGGCCACGAGGTGCTCTCGACGCTGCACACCAACGACGCCGCCTCGACCGTCACCCGCCTGCTTGATATGGGCGTCGACGACTATCTCCTGACCTCGACGGTGAACGGGGTCGTCGCCCAGCGCTTGGTGCGTACGCTCTGCCGCAAGTGCCGAAGGTCCGAGGCGGCTCTGCCCGAGCTCGTCGAGCAGCTTGGGCTCCGCGAGATCACGGATGCCGATCCGATCACGCTCCATCAGCCCCAGGGGTGCGACGCCTGCAACCAAACGGGCTATCTCGGCCGTGTCGCGATTCTGGAGACTCTGGTGATCGACGACGGGCTCAGGCGTCTCATCCTGCGCCACGCCGAGGCCCACGAGCTCAAGCGCGCCGCCGCCGAGGCGGGCATGCGCACGATGTATCGGGACGGCCTCGCCAAGGCGCTCGCCGGGATCACCTCTCTCGAAGAAGTGCTCCGGGTCACCCGCGACGCTTGAGCGATGCCAACCTTCCACTACAAGGCGGTCACCGAGGCGGGCGAGACGCTCGAAGGTGAAATGGACGCCCCGAGTCGCTCGGCCGTGATCGAACGGCTGCACGATCAGGGCCACGTCCCGGTGCGCGCCGACGAGCTCAAGGGCCCGGTGCGCGGCGCGTGGCTGACGCGCGATCTCTTCGCCGGCCGGCGCGTGCCCCGAAAGGCGCTTGCGCTTGCGACCCGCGAGCTCGCCACCCTGCTCCAAGCGGGCCTCACCCTCGAACGCTCGCTCGAAATCCTGAAGAGCATCGCCGAACAGCCGGCCCTCGGCAAGATGCTCGCCCGTGTTCTCGAACGGGTGCGCGGTGGGACCTCATTGGCCGACGCCATGGCGTCGGAAGAACGCACCTTTCCCCGCTATTACGTCAGCATGGTGCGCGCCGGCGAGACCGGCGGCTCCCTCGAGCAGGTGCTTGCCCGGCTCGCCGACTTCATGGAAAAGACCCAAGAGATGGCCGAGAGCGTGCGATCGGCGCTGATCTACCCGGCCTTTCTGCTGACGCTCGCGGGCGTCTCGGTGATCGTGCTGCTTACCGTGGTGATTCCCGAGTTCCGTCCGCTGTTCGAGGATGCCGGCGAGAGCCTGCCGCTGGCGACACAGCTGCTCGTCGGTTTCGGAGAGCTCTTCCGCGCGTATTGGTGGGCTCTCCTCGCCGCGATCGCGCTCCTCGTCCTTCTCGCGCGCCGCGCGATGACGAATCCCGCGCACCGTCAGCGGTGGGACCGCGCCGCCCTGAGGCTTCCGCTCTTTGGCGCCCTGCTCGCGAAGATCGAGGTCGCGCGCTTCAGCCGCACGCTCGGCACTCTGCTTCGCAACGGCGTCGCGCTGCTCCCGGCGCTCGCCATCGTGAAGGACACCTTGAGCAACCGGGTCATGGCCCAGGCGGTCGAAGACGTGGCGCTGCGCGTGAAGGAGGGCCAGGGCCTTGCTGCACCGCTCACGGCGGCGGGCGTGTTTCCGGCGCTCGCCGTCAATCTGGTGCGTGTCGGTGAGGAGACCGGAGAGCTCGAGAGCATGCTCGACAAGATCGCGGAGATCTATGATCGCGAGGTTCAGCGCAGTCTCGATCGCCTGCTCGCGATGCTCGTGCCGGCACTGACCATTGGCATGGGGCTGCTGATTGCGGCTATCATATTCTCGATTCTCACGGCCATCTTGAGCGCCAACAGCCTGGCGTTCTGAGTTCCATGCGCGGAAAGCGCCCGGCGAGGCAAGCATGATTCGAAAAACCGTTTCCCGATTGCGCCGCTCCCAGGGCTTCACGCTGATCGAGCTCCTCGTCGCGCTCGCCATCCTCGCCCTGATCGCCGGCATCGCCGTCCCTCAGGTGCTCAAATATCTGGCGAGCGCCAAGACCGACACCGCCCAGATACAGATCGAGAGTCTCGGCGGCGCGCTCGACCTCTACCGGCTCGATGTCGGCCGTTATCCCGCCGAGAGCGAGGGGCTCAAGGCTCTCGTCGAGCGGTCCTTGGAGGCCGAACGCTGGAACGGGCCCTATATCAAGAAGGCGGACGGCCTGATCGACCCGTGGGGCAACCCCTATATCTACGATTTTCCGGGTGAGCACGGCGACTACGACCTCCACTCGCTGGGGGCCGACGGGGCCGAGGGCGGCGAAGACGAAGACCAGGACGTGGTGAGTTGGTGAGCGCCGCACCCGCCCGGGGGTTCACCCTCGTCGAGCTCTTGGTGGTCCTGGCCCTCATCGCGCTGGTTATCGCCGTCGCCTCGCCCGTCATCTCGAACGTCTTTCCCGGCGCCCAGACGAAGGCCGCGGCACGCGAGCTCGCCGCCGGATTGCGCTTCGCGCGCAGCCAGGCGATCACCGGGAACCGCGAGGTTGGCATGGTGCTCGACCTCGAAAATCGCCGCTACAGCGTCGGCGGGGAAGACGACATCCACGAGCTGCCGGAAGAGGCGGAGATCACGCTGGTGACGGCGCGCTCCGAAAGGATCGACGAGCGGACGGGCGTGATCCGGTTCTTTCCCGACGGCTCCTCGACGGGCGGCGGGGTCAGCCTCGCGTTTGGGAACAAGGAGTACCGTGTCATGGTGGATTGGCTGACCGGGCGCGTCAGGGTTCTCGACTAAGGTGTTCCGGCCCAAACTTCCCGAGCGGGGCTTCACGCTGATCGAGGTTCTCACCGCCTTGGCCATCCTGGCCGTCTCGCTCGGCGTGCTTTTTCAGAGCTTCTCGGCGGGCCTGCGCAATGTCGATGTTTCCGAGGACTACGCGCTCGCGACCGGGCTCGCCGAGTCGAAGCTCGCAAGCGTCGGTATCGAGGAACCCCTCGAAGCGGGCGAGACGACGGGGCGCTTCGACGACCGGTTCCGTTGGCGCGTGATCGTCGAGCCCTATGAGGAAGAGCCCGCGGACGAGAACGCGGGCGCCGTCGAAGCCTTCGAGGTCGTGATCACCATCGCTTGGGGCGAGGCCGATGCCGAACGATCGATATCGCTTGCGACTCTGCGCCTGGCCCCTTAAGGCTTTCGCTCCTTTGGGCAAGCGCCGCGTCCTCCGGCGCGACGGCGGCTTCACCCTGATCGAGCTGCTCGTCGCCATCACGCTGCTCGGTCTCATCCTCGCGATGATCTTCGGCGGGCTCCGTTTCGGCACGCGCGCGTGGGAGCGGGCGGACGAGGCGATCGACGCCACATCCGAGGTGCAGGCGGTTCAATCCTTCCTGCGGCGCGTGCTCGGCCAGGCGAGCGGCGTTACCGCGGCGAACGGTGAGGACAACGAGGGCGTCGCGTTCGTAGGGGAACGGGAACGTCTCGCCTTCGTGACCTCGATGCCGGCCCATCTGGGTTTCGCCGGATTCTATCGGCTCACTTTCCGCCTCGAGCGCAAGCCCGAGGGTGCGAGCTTGATCGCCGAATGGCGCCCTTACGAGCGCGAGACGATCGCCTTGAGCGATAGCGCGGCGGTGGAAGAGAGGGTGCTGATCGAGGGGATCGACGATCTCGCCTTCGGCTATTTCGGCAGCCCCGAGCCCGAGCGCCCGCCCGATTGGCACGACCTATGGCTCGAGGCGACGACGCTCCCCTCGCTCGTCAGGCTCGAGCTCTCCTTTGCGCAAGAAGACAAACGCTCCTGGCCCGTGCTCGTGGCGGTGCTTCCGCTCGCCAACGCCGCGACCGTGACCCCCGACGCGCTCTCAGGGATCGAGCCGGTGCGTTGACGCCGCCAAGCTTGCTTGTGGAAAGCGCCGCGGCTCAGCCGCGGAGGATGAAATAGACGTTGCGCTGAATGCGGTGGAATCTGGCCTGGCACTTGCCATAGCCGGCCTGCCAGCCGAGATCGTACTCCCTATCCGCTTCGGCGCGCTCGGCGTCATGGGCCCGGACGTAAAGGAAATTGCCCGAGGCCGCGTAGCCGCTGTCGCAGCCGTCGCGGAAACCGTCTCGGTAGTCTCCGGGACCCGGTGGCACGGTCAGCATGGTCGTGCCGCACCCCGCAAGGAGCAGAACCACCCCCGCCAGAACCGCTGCTCGAGACACGCGCCTTACCCTTCCACCCAACCGGCTCATCCCCCGCCTACTCGATCTTGATCCCCAACGGGACCACGGAACGCACCCGTTGGCGGAGTTCCTCGGTCACCTCGCGCGCATCGCGCAGGCTTCCGACCACCCGTGGCGTGATCAGGATGAGCAACTCGACCCGCTTGGTCTCGTTGTTGGTCGCGCGGAAGAGCGCCCCAAGCAGAGGGATGTCGGCGAGGATCGGGATTCCTGTTTCGGTCTCAAACTGGCGGTCCCGGATGAGCCCGCCGAGCGCCACGGTCTCGCCGCTCTGGATCGCCACCGTGCTCGTGATCCGCCGCTCCTGGATGGTCGGTGAATCGATGCCCGACGTCGTGGTCAAGATCACGTCACTCACTTCCTGCTCGATCTCCATGATCACGAGGCCGCCGGCGTTGACCCGCGGCGTCACCGTCAGGAGCACGCCGGTGTCGCGATACTCGATGGAATTCACGATCGGCGCCTCCGGGTCGATGGTCGAGACGGCCGACTGGGTTGCGATGGGCACCGTATCGCCCACCTGGAGCAGCGCGGTCTGATTGTCGAGGACCATGACCTGCGGCGAGGAGATGACGTTGACATCGGTCACTTCCGAGAGCGCATTGAGCGCCGCCTGAATACCCGCGCCCTGGAAAAAATAACTGAAGCCGGGGAAGATCGAGTCCACGGTGCCGGCCGCCACCTCGCTCAAGGTGAACGTGCTTCTGCCGGTCTCGAAGAACCACTGCAACCCGAATTTCAGCTTTTCCGTCAGCTCGACCTCGGCGATGGTCGCCTCGATCAAGACCTGGAGCGGCAGGATGTCGAGTTGATCGAGGGCCGCCTTGACCATCCGGTAGTCGGCGGGGGACGCTAGGATGACGAGCGAATTCGTCGCCTCGTCGGCGATCACGCGGATCTCGCTCTCGCCCGAGAGCGTGACCGCATCGGCCGCTGGCGACGGGGGCGCGGGCGCTTCAAGGCCCTCCGCGCCGGGCTCGGTGTAGAGCTCCATGGGCTCGAGCCCGGGCGCGACCTCATATTGGGTCTCGCGGGGCGCGACGCCTCCGAAGATGTCGTTCAGCAAGACTGCCAGATCGGCGGCCCGCCCGTTCTGCACGGGATAGACATAGACCTGCCGCCCGCCCTCGCCGCCCGTCTGATCGAGGCGCTCGATCCAGCCGCCCGCCTCGTCGACATAATCGGCGCTCGGCGAGATCACGAGCAGGGCGTTCATGCGCTCGATCGGCACGAAGCGGATCATGCCCGAAAGCGGGCTCGCCGGTTCCTCGAGGAGCACCGTCTCGAGTTCCTTCGCGAGCGTCTCGGGATCGACGAACTGAAGCGGGAAGAGGCCAAAGGACATGCCGGAGAGCCAGTCGATGTCGAAGATATCGACCGCCTCGAGCGCGTTTTGCCGGCTCTCCAGGGTGCCCGCGATGATCAGCAGGTTGCGCGCTTCATCGACCCTCACATCGCCGCCGAAGGGCGTGATCGGATCGAGGATCTTCTTCATCTCGCCCGCCGAGACGAACTCAAGCGGAACGATTTGAATGCCGTAGCCGGGGCCGTGAGGGGGCCGCGCCGGCCCGATATCGAAGGTTCCGGTTTCGCCCAGGGCCTTGTCGAGCGGGATGATGCCGTAAAAGTTGTCCCGCCACACCAAGGCCGTGCCCGTCAGCGCGAGCACATTCTCGAGCGTCGAGAGCAACGACGATCGCGGCAGCGGCCGGCTCGTTTGAACCGTGACGGTGCCGCTGACCGCGGGATCGATGACGTAGTTGAGGCCGAGGATGTCGCCGAGCACCGCGCGCACCACCTCGCGCACGTCGGCGTCGATGAAGTTGAGGGTGACGTCACCCGTCACGGTGGTCTCGACGGTCGCGAGCGCGAGCGGTTCCATATTGATGAAGACGCCGGTGCCGTGATGGATCTCAGGCTCCGGGCCCGGTGCCTCGGCGACGGCCTCCGTGGATGGCCCGCTCGATTCCGGGGCGGCGGGCTCCTCGGCCGTGACCTCCGCCCTCTCGCTCGGGCGTCCGAAATTGTCAAACCCGGCGCAGGCCGAAAGCGACACCGCAAACAGGAGCGCGGCCGACGCACGGCAGAGCCGCGCGAATGACTGGCAGTCCCTATGGTCAACGCGAGCGAAAAATACCGCCCTTATCGCCCTCGCCATCCACGCCAGCATCGGCTTCAAGCCCGGGACGAGCGCCGGTGCAGAATCCGGGTCGAGCTCCCCGGTTACGCATGATTTCACGCCGCAAGGCCTCCCCTCGGAACTGTCACCCCTGAAACCCTCCCGGTTCGCAGGAAACTGAAAACTAACAGACTTTCGGGCAATTGGAACGCCTTATCGCCTCTCGACCAGGCGCCAGCGGGGGCTGAACCCGCGATGCCGAGAAGGAGCGCCGGGCCGAGACCGCCTGAGCGAAAGACTCACTCGTCTTCGCTCTCCGGTTCGTTTCCCTCGCGGACGGCAGGCCCCGTCGTCTCGCGCAGCGTGATCTCTTCGATCAAATCGTCATGGCGCAGACGCACGCCCTCGGGTGTGATCGATTCGACCGTCCAGCCGTCGATCTGTTGACCCTCGACCACGCGCAGGATGTCACGAGCCGCTCGACGTTGCATCACGGCCATGCGTTCTTCGGCCGCGATGACGACTCCCACCAGAATGAACTGATTCCGAGTGACGCCGCTCCCCGCGACGGCGCCATCATCCGCCTGGATGGGCCGGCGGGATGGAATGAAGAGCGGGCGGTCCACGATCTCGGAGAAGTTTTCGAGAGGCGGCAGGCTTTCTGCGGCGCGCGACGGCTCGGCGAGCGCGATATCTCCGCCAGGCGGCGTCAAGGAAACCGACGACCGGTTGAAAGGGCCGTGCGCGATCTCGAGATAGACGATCGCACCCAGGATCGCACACAAACCCATCAGCACAAACGACGGCCTCGCCCGGCGAAGGCGGGGGTTCATGACACCCCCGCCGGCATGTAGCCGTACACGTCGTAACGCACCTGCAGCTTTTCCGCCGCCCGGTTTTCATTTTTTTGCGTCCGCTTGCGTTGCGCGCGAATATCGAGATTGTCGAGGAAAAGATAGGGATTGGCCGTCTCGATGGTGTAGATGACCCGCCTGAGCGTCTCGGTGTCCCCCGTCATCACGACCCGCATGGCAACCTTGTGAAAGCCGTTCTCGGCTTCCTGCGGCAACATTTGAATGCTGTTCAACTCGCCGCCGTTCGCGTTGATGAGCCGCTTCAGCTTGTTCTGCAGATCGGCCGCGACCAACTGGATGCTCGCGCCCTTGAGAAAGCCGCTGACGGAGGCCTGATCCCGGCGCGTTTCTTCGAGCACCGCCTCGAGGTCGGTGCGCGCGCCGCTCATCCGAAGATAGCGCGCGAGCAACTCTTCCGATTGCGCCATCGACTCGTCATAGGCGTCGAATTTGGCCGTGACGGGCAACACGACGAAGAGCCAAAGCAGAGCGACGATGGCGGCGAGGATGGCGAGCGCCAGGAACCGACTCATGATCCGGGACATTTCCATCATTCCTCGCCGGATTCGAGTTGGAAGGAGAGATTGAAACGCTCCAATCCGCTCCTCGGGTCCTTGGTCACCGGTGAACGGAACGCCGGTGTGCGGAACGACGGGGATTCATCGATCAGGCCGATCAGGTTCGAAGCGGTGGATGAATAACCGGCGACACGGATTTCAGGCCCGCGGATATCGAGCTGATAGACCCAGCTGTCGTCCGGAAGCACGCGGGTCAACTCGTCGAGGATCACGGTAATCAACGGCGTCTGGCGCTTCGCATCGGCGAGAAAGCGGTTGTGCTCGACGAGCTGCTCGATCTCTTCACGAAGCGCGGAGGTTTCTTGCGCCTCGCGTTGCGCTTCGGCGACCTTCGCCGTGAGATCCTCGACCCGGGCTCGCTTTTGCTCGAGCGGAATGTAGACGGCCGCCGCGAGCAACGCGAGGGCGAGGCCCGTGACGGCGACATTGAAAAAAACCCAGCCCCGCCCACGAGCGCCGTTCCCGTCCTCGGGAAGCAGATTCGACGAAGGAGGCGTGCGCGGATCGTCACCGGCAATAGCGACGATCGACGGCGAGATACCCCATCGCCCGACCATGGCCAGGGCCTCGTCGACGCGCGCGCGGGGCACCACCATGAGCTCGGCGCTGAGCCGCTTGGCCGCGACATCGCGCCCGACGACGCGGTAGTCGAAATAGACCTCCTCGGCGGCAAACGGCGTTTGGCGGTCGATCTGAAAGAAGAGCGCGTCCTTGAGATCGCTCTCGGCGACGGCGGGCATCTCGAGGGTCTTGCGGAGCGCGGCATCGATCGGCAGGCGGAGCGCCGTCAACGCGTTGCGGCCCCGCGCCTTGTGAAGAAGCGGCCCAACAGCGTCGCGCATCGCGTCCGCCGTCCGCTCCGAGAACGCGACGCGCCCCAGCTCGTCACAGCGCGCGCCGTGGAAATAACGAAAGGTGAGGCCGTCCCCGGCGAGATCGACGGCGAGGATCGGCGTGCCTTGGCTGAGGCCCTGACGCCAGCGTTCGGGCAGAAGACCCGCGAGCTCGTCGAGCCACCAACGGAAGAACCGTTGGGGGCGAAAGCTCAGCGGCGTCGTCAAAGCAGCCATGGAACGGGCCTTGCGATCAGATCTCGGTTCAGCGCGACGCCGGGCGGGCACCCGAGGGGTGGGGCGCCCGAGGGGCGGGGCGCCCGACGGGTGTTCGTTGCCTCGCGAAGTGTGTACCGGCCAACAGGCGCGGATCAACCGCTTTCGCTCAACGACGCGCGGGCCGGTCATTTCTCGAACGAGGTCCCCGGACGAGGTCCTCGAACGAGGTCCTCGGGCAAGGCGGGCCGCGATCCCGCTGGTCACGCGAAACGCAATCAGACTAACATCGCCCCCTTAAGAAACCTTGCCTGAGGAAAAGATACAGCGATGACCACGCCCTCCGGGACAACGAACCTGAGCGCCGCCCAGGCCTTCGGCGCGGCGCTCAAGCGCCATGGTATCACCGTCATGTTCGGCCAGAGCAACCCGCCGGCGCTTTTCCTCGCGGCCGCCGATTTCGGCATCGAGCAGATCACCTATCGCACCGAAAACGCCGGCGCGATCATGGCCGACGGCTACGCGCGGGCCTCGGGCCGGGTGCCCGTGGTCACGGCCCAGAACGGCCCCGCGGCGACCCTGCTCGTTCCCGGGCTCGCCGAAGCCTACAAGGCCTCGATCCCCATGGTCGCGCTCGTGCAGGATCTGCCGCGGCCGAACCGGGACCGGAACGCCTTTCAAGAGATCGACGAGATCGCCCTCTATCAGGGGGTCTCGAAATGGCTTCGCCGGATCGATACGGTCGAGCGAATCGACGATTATATTGACATGGCCTTCACCGCCGCCGCGAGCGGGCGCCCGGGCCCAGCCGTGCTGCTCGCGCCCTGGGATCTGATCGACGAACCCCAAGCGCCCGGCTCACCCCGCACCGCCGAGCTCGGCCAGGTCCCGCTCGATCGCACGCTCGCCGACCCGGCACGCATCGATGAGGCCGCTCAATTGCTGGCCGAGGCCGAGCGCCCGCTCATCTGCGCCGGTGGCGGCGTGCACAGCTCTAAGGCCTGGGACGAGCTCGCCCGCCTCCAGGAGCTCGCGGGGCTCCCGGTCGCCACGACGACGATGGGAAAGGGCGCGGTCGATGAACGCCATCCGCTCTCGATCGGCGTCATCGGTTACTTCATGGGTGAGAGGGGGATGACAAAGTTCCTGAAACCCATGGTGGAAGAGGCCGATGTCATTCTTCTCGTCGGCAATCGGACGAACCAGAACGGCACAGATTCCTGGCAGCTCTTCCCGCCCGGTGCGCGTTTCATCCATCTCGACATCGACGGCAACGAGGTCGGGCGCAACTACGAGGCGCTGCGTCTCGTGGGCGACGCCAAGCTGACCCTGGCGGCGCTCAGCCAAGCGCTCGAGGCGCGCGACCTGGCGGCGCGGCGCGCAGGCCGCGCGGCCCTCGAGGCCCAGATCGCCGAGGGCCGCGCCAAACACGAGAAGGAGGCGCGGGCCATGCTCACCTCCGAGGCCCGGCCCATTCGCCCGGAACGGCTCATGGCCGAACTCGATGCCCTCCTGCGCGATGACGACATCGTGGTGGCGGACGCGAGCTACGCCTCGATCTGGGTCGCGAACTATCTTAAAGCGCGGCGCGGCGGGCAACGCTTCCTGACGCCACGCGGCATGGCCGGCTTGGGCTGGGGCCTGCCCTTGGCGATCGGCGCGAAACTCGCGAAGCCTGAAGCGCGCGTCTTTTGCCTGACGGGCGATGGCGGCTTCGCCCATTGCTGGTCGGAGCTCGAAACGGTCCGCCGCCACGGGCTCAAGATCGTGCTCACCGTGCTGAACAACGGCACGCTCGCCTATCAGGGGCACGCCGAGGACGTGTGGTATGGCCGTCACACGAGCGCGATTGCGATCTCACCCATCGACCACGCGATGATCGCGCACGCTTGCGGGCTCAACGGTATCCGCGTCGAGGAGGCGAAGGATTACCGGCCCGCCCTCGAAGAGGCCGCGGCCAGCGATAAAACGACGCTCATCGATGTGATCACCGATCCGCGCGCGAGCCCGCCGATCACGATGTATGAGGGCAAGAAGAAGGATTAGACGCGGCGCGATCCGGCAGTAGATTTTCGCCCGTCGCCTTATCGAGAAGGTGAACGTCGCCTTCCTCGATCCGCAATCTGACCGAATCGCCGACAGCGAAGCTGGTGCGTTTCGTAACAGCGATCATCTTCACCCCGTCGCTGTCGAGGTAGATGTAGGTGTCTTGACCGAGCGGCTCGACGAGCTCGACGAGCGCCGTCCCGTTTCTCCGCCCGCCTCCCGACTCCAGATGTATGTTCTCAGGCCGGACGCCGATCCAGAGCTCGCGGGGCGCATCGCTCGGCCGGATTTTCGCCAGCCGACCGGGCGCGACGATCCTGCCAAGGAAACGGGGGGACACCTCGAACGAGCCGTCGGCCTTAAGCGTGGCGTTGAACATGTTCATCGGCGGCGCGCCGATGAATTGGGCGACGAAAGCGTTCGCCGGATGGTCGTAGATTTCAAGCGGCGTGCCGACCTGAGTCATCAAGCCCTCATCCATGACGCCGATCCGCGAGGCCATCGCCATGGCCTCGATCTGATCGTGGGTGACATAAACGGTCGTGATACCGAGCTCGGAGACGAGACGCTTGATCTCGCTCCGCATGGTGATGCGCAGCTTGGCGTCCAAGTTGCTGAGGGGCTCGTCCATCAGGAACAGACTCGGGTTTCGAACCAACGCCCGCGCCAACGAGACACGCTGCTTCTCGCCGCCGCTCAACTGTCCCGGCCGTCGTTTGAGGAGCCCGGATATGTGCAGCCGCTGGGCCACCTCTTCGACCCGGCGCGACCTTTCGGCCTTGCCGGTCCCTTGAATCTTCAAGGGAAACGCGATGTTCTCACGCACCAACATATGCGGGTAGAGACCGTAGTCCTGAAAGACCATCGCGACATTGCGCTGGCGCGGCTCGAGGTAGGTGACGTCGCGCCCATCGATGAACACGCGGCCCTCGCTCGGCACCTCGAGACCCCCGATCATGCGAAGCGTCGTGGTCTTCCCGCAACCCGAAGGGCCCAGCAACACGAAGAACTCGCCGTCCTCGATCGTAAGCGAAATCCCCCGGACCGCCGCAACTCGGCCAAATCGCTTCTTCAACCCTTCGAGCCTGACACCCATTGCCCGCCCTTTCCCGCTCGCCGCTAGTCTTTTATCACGCCGAAGGTCAGCCCCCGGACCAGATAGCGTTGTGCCAAAAGGGCGAGGACGATGACCGGCACCGACATGAGAACACCCGCCGCCGAGGAGACGCCCCAGGAAATCGCCCGGGGCTTGACCGTGACCGCCGCAACGACAGGCAACGTCTTGGCGTGCGAGGAGGTCAACATCGTCGCGAACAGGTACTCGTTCCACGCGAACATGAAGACGATGACGACGGTGGCCGCAAGCCCCGGCAGCATCAGAGGCAGCGTTATTCGGAACAGCACCTGAAGGCGCGTACAGCCGTCGATCAACGCGGCCTCCTCGATCGAACGGGGTATCTCCTGGGTGAAGACCCGCATCACCCAGACGACGAACGGCAAACCCATCAGTGTGTAGATCGCGATCAGAATCGTATAGGTGTCGAAAAGCCCGAATTTCTTGGCCAAGAGAAAGAGTGGAATGACCGAGACGATCGGCGGCAACATACGAACGAGCAGGATTTCGAGCGCGATCGTCTCTTTGCCCTTGATGTCATAGCGCGCAAGCGCGTAGGCCGCCATGCTCCCGATGATGAGCGCGAGGCAGGTGGAAACCCCGACGACGATCAGACTGTTGCGGAGCGCCTCGAGCCCGCCCAAATCCTCGAACAGCTCGCGGAAATTCTCCAGCGTCGGCTCGAAAAGCCAGATCGGCGGATAGGCCGTGACATCCCCCGCCGCCTTGAATGCCGAGGTGACCATCCAGTAATAGGGGAACAGAAACACCGTCAGCACGAGGAGAATGGCGCTGGCGGCCAGCACGGTCGCACCCGTCCGGCGCATCACATAGGAACGCGGCGCCCCGCCGAGCCCGATCGGAAAATCGTGCGCCGCGCGTTCCGTGCTCATCCCGCCTCCGTGGCCCTTCGCAGGAACCCCGTATAGCGGATGAAGGCGATCACCGCGGCCAGCAGCAGGATGAGGAACGCCCAGGAAAGCGCCGCCCCATAGCCGATGTCGAAGAACTTGAAGTTCACCCGATGCAGATAGATGCTGGCCAGGTCAGTCACCAGATTCGGGCCCCCGCGGGTCATCATGAAGATCTGATCGAAGGTACGCACGGAATCCACCGCGCGCAGCAGAACGGCGAGCACGATCACCGGACGCATCATCGGGAGCGTCACGTACAGAAAGGTCTGCCAGCGCGCCGCGCCGTCGATCGCCGCCGCTTCGAACGGGCTCTTCGGAAGCGAGCGGACACCCGCGAAGAGGATCAGGAACATGAAGGGCGTCCATTGCCAGACGTCGACGATGATCACGGAGAGCAGCGCCTGGTTCATGGAGCCCAGCCATCCCTGGCCCGGGAGGCCCACGAGGCGGAGCAGGTAATTGATCACCCCGAGCTCGGGGTTGTACATGATCCGCCAGGTGATGCCGACGGCGATCGGCGTTACCAGCATGGGGATCAGGATCAGGGCGCGTGCGATGGCGACGCCGGGAAGCCGGATGTTGAACAAAAGAGCGATCCCCATTCCCAGAACGAGCGAGAGGCTGACACTCGAGAAGGTGAAGAGCGCCGTGACCCCGAGCGCGTGGCGCGCACGCTCATCGAAGAAGGCGGTGACGTAGTTCTCGAACAGAATGAACCCTTGGGGAAACGACGGATTCGTCGGGTGATAGGCGTTCAAGCTGATCCAGAGCGAATAGCCGAGGGGGTAAATCCCCACCACGAAAAGCACGATGAAGCAGGGCGTGAGCATCAGCCACGGCCCGTAGCGTTCGCGCATGACGCGACGGCGCGGCGCCGCGGCGCCGCGCCCACGGCCCCATAGGGATTGTCGATCCGTGGAATTTCGACTCATTCGAGCCTACCGGTGACGGCCGTTCGCGAAACCCTGGAGAAGAAAAGACGGGCCGCGGATGAGACCCGCGGCCCCCATGTTCCACTGGCCCGGGCGCTACCCGCGGAGCGCCTTCACCACACGGTCTTCGGCGGTCTGCATCGCCGTCTCCGGTGATTTCTCTCCCACCACGGCCGCGATGACCTCCTCGTAGATGAGGCGCTGGACCTCTGCGGCGTTCGTCACCTTATAGGGCGGGAACGCCGTGTAGGTCGTCTTGTAATCGTTGATGTCATCATAGACTTCGAGGAGCGGGATCTCGGCCTTGACCGCAGGATCCACAAGGTCGGGCTTGTAGATGAGCGTCGTCTCGCCCGCCTCGCGGAAGAGCTGGTAGGCCTTGCCTTCGAGCATCCAGGCCATGAACTCGTAGGCCTCGCGCTGATGTTCGGAGAAGGCGCTGATGAACATCCCCCAGCCCGCCACCATATGCTGACTCACATTGTCGGTGGGCGAAATCGTATAGCCGAAATTGCCCGCATGTTTCGAGATCGACGGGTCGTCGAGGCCCGGCCACATGTCGAGCCAGTGGACGACGAGCGCGGCCTTGCCCTCCTGCATGAGCGGTGGGCCGTCGGGATAATCGAAGTTGAAGACTCCTTGCGGGCAATAGTCGAGAATCTCCTTCATCCGCTCGATGGCCCGAACGCCCCGGTTGTTCTCGTTGAAGATCGGCTCGGCGTCGTCGTTCAGGAGGAAGTCGTTCCCGGGCGGGTTCGGATCGTAGCCCATGACACGGAACATCCAGTCGCCCATGCAGGCATCCTGGCCGCCGAGCAGCATGGCCGCTCCCGAGACGCCGTTCTTCGTCAGTTTCGCGGCCGCGTCACGGTATTGATCCCAGTTCCACAAGGGCGGCGGGTCGATCCCGGCGTCTTCGAGGAGGTCCTTGCGGTAGACGAAGACCGGGGTCGATTGGGTCGCGTGGATGGCCCAACGCTCGTCGTTGAAGGTGGAGAAGAGATAAGGCCCATCCAGGAAGTCGCCCCAATTGAGATCGGGAAGCGAGGGATCGGCCGCCTTCATGGGTTCGAGCCCCGTTACCCAGTTGTTGTTGACGATCTGACGGATCCAGATCGTGTCGCTCGTGACGATGTCGAAGGTCGACGAGCCCGAGCTCAACTCCAGGACCATCTTCTCGTAATGGGACTCGTAAGGCATTTGCTCGCCCGTGATCGTGACCCGCCCGCCCGTGTGCGCGTTGTAGGCCTCCGCCACCGTGCTCAGAATCGCATCGGTCCACGGAATATTGGTGAGCAGGACGTTCAGGTTGACCTTATCGCCTGCCCGAGCTCGAAACGCAGGTGTCGCCGCCGCCGCCGCCGCGGCACCCCCCATACCTTTCAGGATCGCACGGCGAGAAACGCCCGGCCGACGCGGCCGGGGCCCATTCATGCTCGAATGCGCCATGATAAATCTCCCTATCAAAGAGTGGTTCAGCGCCGGTTCGGAGCTTATGACGCCCTCTTCGCCTCACAATGAAACGCCAGCGATCGAGCCTACCATTCGCCTATTCCGCCAACAAGAGGCCACGCCGGACGGCTCCGGCACGGCCTCCGCGATCCTCAGACTTCCACGACCGGACGGGCGTCTCCGAGCTTGGGGTAGGTTTCGGCTCCCCAAATCTGACGCTCTCGGATCCACGGCAACGGATGTTGCGGGTGGCTTGACTCGAATTCACGCGCCAGCCGATGGCCCTCGAAGATCACGTTCAGGCATTGCTGCGGCGCGTGACAGTCGCCGATCCGGTAGACCGCCTCTACGCCGTTCTCCGTCCACTCAGGTTGGCGCGCCTTCAACTCCTCGTAGAGCCCCGAATTGGGAACCCGCGAGGTCACCAGGATCACCGAGTCACATTCCAACTCCACCGTGTCGGTGCCTTCCCTCCGCCCGAACCGGCCGCCGCCCAGGTCGATCAATTCGGCGCCGTCACGAAACGAATAATAGAGCGTGATCGTTCCCGGCTCGATCTTCTCCGCCCAATGTTCCCGGTATTGTGCGATTTTCTTCGCGTACATCATCCGCTTGTTGTTTCCGGCCTCCATGGTGTAGTGGGTGTATTCGGCGACGTCCGTCATATCGGTCACTATCGTCACCTGCTTGCCTTGATCCGCCATCAGTTCGGCCAGGGCGAGGCCTGTGAAATGACCGTCGCCGTCGAGCACCACCACGCGCACGCCGGTGGGCTTCCCGTCCATGACCTGCTCCGGCGTCAGGCAATGGGGCAGCGAGGCGTCGGCCCCGGGGATCGGCGCGTGGGTTTCGGCCCCCACCCCGTCCGCCGACCAATGTGAGCCGGTGGCGATCACCACCTTGTCGGCGCCGTATTTCAGAACCGCGTCCGCCGTCATCTCGCCGACGCCCAGATGCACCTCAACGTTCTTGAGCTTATCGAGCTGCGTCTCGCGATAGGTGATGACACGTCCCCATTCGGAGCAACGCGGATAACGGGAAACGTTCTTCCAATGGCCGCCCAGTTGCTTGTCGGCTTCGCGCAAGTGCACGTCGTATCCGCGTTTGCCGAGAATCATCGCGCACTCCATGCCGGCGGGGCCGCCACCGACCACCAGAACCGAGCATGGAGTCCTGGTCTTTTTGAACTTCTCGGGATGCCAGCCCCGGCGGTATTCCTCCATCACCGTCGCGTTCTGGGTGCAGTAGATTTGCGCGCTCTGCTGGAATTTCGAGACGCACATGTTGCAGCCGATGCACTCGCGGATGTCCTCCGGCCGCCCTTCCTCGATCTTCTTGGGGAGGAATGGATCGGCGATCGAAGGGCGTGCGGCGCCGATGATGTCGCCCTGGCCGGATTTGATGACTTCGACCATGTCGTCGGGGCTGGTGAAGCGTCCGTTGGTCACGACCGGAATCTTGCCGACGGCGCCCTTTGCGTCTTTCACGAAGGGGCGCGCCCAGTTCGTCTTCCGATACCGTGACCCGCCCGCGTCTTCACCGGCCCATTCCTCGAGGTCGCCGATCTTGACCGACAGGACATCGATGACTCCTTCCTTGGCCAACAGCTCGACGAAGCGGATGCCTTCGTCAAAATGCTGAATGCCCGCGGCGCCATGAAGGGTGTCCATGTTGAATCGGGCACCGATCGCACAGCTCTCGCCGCAGTTCTTCTTGAGCGCGGTTAGGACTTCGATGATGAAGCGCGCACGGTTCTCCAGGCTGCCGCCGTACTTATCGGTGCGCTTGTTGAAACGCCGCTCCAGGAACTGCATGGTGACGTTGCTGTCGCTGCATATCAGCTCGAGAATGTCGAAGCCGGCCTGCACGCCGCGCTTGCCGGCCTCCGCATAGATGTTGACGAGGGCCTTGATATCGGCCTCGTCGGCTTCGCTGCTGTAAAGGGCGCGAGAGCGATAACCGTTGGACGGGAAACTGCCCGAGCTTCGTGGCACCTCGCGGGACTCGAGACAGGCCGACTGCACGCCCCCATACCACAGCTGCACGCCCGCCAGCGCCCCATGATTGTGCAGCGTGTGACACATATGGCCGAGGTTGATGACGTCACCCTGGTCCCAAAGGCGCGCGGAGGTATAGGGGTAATCGTCCGACTCCGGGTGGGTGGAGCAGAACTCGGTGAACACGGCGCCCCAGCCTCCCTCGGCCTTCATCCCCCGAAAGCCCGCCTTGGCGCCGGGCCTTTCCGAGCCGGGGCCCGCACAATGCGGCGTCTGCCAGAAGCGATTCTTGATTGTCTTCGGGCCGAACGTCAGCGGCTCGAACAAAATGTCGTATTTCGGATCTCGCGCCATCTCGTCCAATCTCCCCTTTTGTCGTTTCCACCACCACGGAACCAGGCGAGTCGACGACTCCCGTCCCCCGCCTTGACCTGCCCCCCCGAAAAGCACTCCGGATGCCATTCTAGTCCCTGAAGAGCATAGTCTCGGAAGCGATTTTACGTCCGGTTTCGCGCCCGTCTTCGGAGCGCAGAGGAGCAAGCATGCGCGCCGGGCACGGCCGGCCCGCCCGATCGCCGGTCCGCCCGGTCGCCGGTCCGCCCGGTCGCCGACGCGGCCCGGGCGAAGGGCGGCGCGCCGTTCAGCCCAGGAAAATCGCGTGTCGCGGCTTCACGATCAGGTCAGCCGCCCGGCGGAGGCACCTTCCTCGAGCTCGCCGATCCGCCCCTGCTTGTAGGGAACCTTGTCGATGCGCGGCGTATAGGCGCCGTCGTCGACCAGTTTGCGGACGTGATTCGAGACCTCCTCCATGGAAGCAAACCAGACCTTTCCCTTTTTCCGCATGTCCTTGATCATCTGCTCGACGAAGTCGAGCCGCGCGGGCCGCCCGGTGATGTAGGGATGAAAGGTGCACACCCAGATGCCGCGATGCTTCCACATGGAATTGAACTCGGACATATACACCTCGGTCGCGAGCCGCGGCGGCTGGATCGGCATGACATAGTCGAGATCGAAGCTGTGCAGATAATGGGGCGCGTCGTCGAGTGGCCAGTAGGACGGGATCTCGACGAGCTCGCCGCCGTTTCGCCCCTGAATGATGAAGGGCACGTCGTCACCCATGAGCGAGGCGTCATACTCGAAGCCGAGACTCGTGAGGATCTCGATCGAGTGCTTCGAGAAATTATACATGGGCGCACGGCAGCCCCGGGGCTTTCGGCCCGTGAAACGCTCGATCGCCTCGACCCCGCGATTCGTCCAATAATGTTCGCGGTCCCGCGTCTGCTGATTCGGGTTCTCGTGAAGATAGCCGTGATGGCCGACCTCATGGCCACCTTCGAGAATGCGCTCGATCGCGTGCGGATATTCCTCGGCGCACCAACCGGGGACGAAGAAGGTGAGGGGCACGCCGTGATGCTCGAACAGCTTGCAGATCCGCTTGATGGCGACCGTCGCGTCGTAACGGAAATAGGAGGTCGCCGAGACCCGGTTCGCGGCGTCGTCGGGATGGACCAGATTGAGCAGGCTGTCGGCGTCGAAATCGAAGGTGTAACAGACCGCGACGCGGGCGCCGCCGGGCCAGGGAACGGGGTTTTCGATCATGTCCATGTCAACACCTTCACCTTCTGTACTCGGGGGAGGCCGAGGCCCCGTCCAGATCGGACTCGGTCCGGATCGGACTCGGCCCGGATCGGACTCGGCCCGGATCGGACTCGGCCCGGATCGGACTCGGCCCGGATCGGACTCGGTCCGGATCGGACTCGGTCCGGATCGGACTCGAAAAATAACGCGTGACCACACCCCCCAGCGTCAAGTGGAAAAGACCGGTGCGGTGCGGTGCCAAACCGCCTTCGGCGACGCGCGAACGCCGGCTAGAGCCCGAGCCCGTTGCGAAAGATCCGCGTGTCGCGCTTGGCCGCTTCGGCGGCGGCCTCGCCGTCGGGGAGCGCCGCCGAGAAGGCGTCGATGGCGGCGTCGGCGAGCGGCAGCCATTTGGCCACCCACGCCTCCAGATGTTTTTGGTTGCCGTCCTTCTCCTGGAGCAGTCGCACCAACGCACCCGCCCAGCGGCGCGAGCGGTCGCTGTCGCGAAGCGCGGCCTCCGAGAGCAGGCCAAGCAAGGTATCCTGCCGGCTGCGGGCGATGTGGCCGAACTGACGGAAAAAGGCTTCATCGATCGCCGGCTTGGCCACGAGACAGAGGCCCGTGAAGCACTCGCCCCAGTCGTAGACGACGAGGAGTTTCTCCATGAGTTCGCGGAATCCCTGCCAGGCCGCGTCCTCCTCCCAATGCCGCCGCTCGGCCTCGTTGAAGCCGAAGCCCGGACGGTTGTTGGCGAGCTCGACCGTCCGGTAGGCAATGCGCTGGACCCAGCGGAGTTGGTCGGCCGCCTGGAAGCTTGAGCAGAGGCTGATCACGCTCGAGGGCGAAATGATGAAGAAATAAGACGACGCCATCTGCGCCGTATGGAAGAGGAAGCGGCCCGGCGTGTAGAGGCTGGCGAGAACTTTCACCCACTCCTCAGGATATTCCTTGTCGTCCCCGAGACCGGCGTAGTGCTCGAGCAGGCCGTCGACGTAATTCTCCTGCCCGTCCTGGATCATGTTGTAAGCACGATAGGTTATTTCGTCGGGATCGCGGAAGGCCTCCCAATCATCGTGCTTTAAGGGGCAGTCGTTCCCGTACTTCCGGTACCAGACATTCATGGGCTCGTTGAGCCCGATGGTCCAGGGGCGCTCGGGATCGTCCCGATTGTAAAACATCCGCGTGCTGACGACCTCGTATTCGCTCGGCACGCGCTTCGACTTCGAGAGGTAGCTCCAGGTCTTGAGCGGCTTGGCGCCCTCAGGCGGATCGTAATCCGCCTTGTTCGACATGGTCGGTTCTTTGTCCGCCATTGCTCGTCTCCCTGATGTCGTGGATCGTGCGCGCTACAGCGTCTTCTCGAGATAGAAACGGACGTAATCGTCCTGTGTGTCGATGAAACCCGAAAAGCCGCTCAAGTTGACCTCGAGATCCCGGATCTCGAACCGCCGCCCGAGAAACTCCGATACCGTGTCCTGTCGGATGATCAGGCCGCCATCGGCCTCGATCCGCATATAGGCGCCGCGGTCCTCGACAATGATCTCCTTGTCGGGATTGTCGATCTTCGCGGCTTCGGCAACCGCCCGGGCGACATCGCCGCCCCGGATCAGCGGCCCCGCCATGTTCTTCGACCGCTCCGCCATGTCCCGTGCGCTCCTCTGTGAACTCGCGTTTGTTGGCCCGCTCACTCGTAATAGACGACGACGGATTCGACCTCGATCCAGCCGGCGTCGCGCACCTTCATGTCGCGCGGGTGAGGCTCGTCGTCTTCCTGACGCCGGACGCGCAAGACCCGTCCTGGTTTGGGCCGCACTTCGCAGCCCACCATGATGTCCGCGCATATTTGCGCGAACTCGTCCATCGTCTTCTCGAGATCGACCGCAATCAATTTGTACTCGTAGCCGC
>JAPUJA010000073.1 GCA_027296525.1 Pseudomonadota bacterium
GCTGGTGGTTCGGCGTCGGCTATTTTCTCGCCGGACTCCATTGGATCGGCGCGGCCCTGCTCACCGATCCGGCGCGCTATGGCGGCATCGTCGTCCCGGTCGTTCTGGGTCTTTCGCTCGGCCTCGCCCTCTTTACCGGTCTGGCCGCGCTCGCCACCCACCTCTGTCGCGCGCGCGGCATCGGGCGCGTCATCGCCTTCGCGCTGGCCTGGACGATCGCCGAGTGGCTGCGCGGGCATCTGCTGACCGGGTTTCCCTGGAATCTCGTGGCGACGGTCTGGGTGGTGTCCGACGCCATGATGCAGCTCACCGCCCTCATCGGCGCCTACGGCCTCAGCCTGCTCACGGCTCTCGCGGCCGCGCTCCCGGCCGAGGGCTTTGCGCCGGGCGGGCCCGTGCGTCGGCTCCTTCCGGTGGCAGCGGCGCTGGTCATCTTGGGCGCCATTTGGGGCGGCGGCTTGGCGCGCCTCGGCGGTGCGACGGAGAGCTCGGTCGAGGGGGTCGGCTTGCGCATCGTCCAGGGCAATGTGCCCCAGACCGAGAAGTGGCAGCCCGGCCAGGCCGAAGCCCATTTCGAGCGCTATCTCCGTTTGAGCCGCGAGCCGAGTGCCGCGCCGGTCACGCACCTCGTTTGGCCCGAGACGGCGACGGCGTTTCTCCTCGATGAGGACGAACCCCGTCGCCGTGCCATCGGCCGTCTCCTGCCCCCGGGGGGCCTCGTGCTCGTCGGCTCCGTGCGCGTAACCCGGGAGCCTCGGCGCCGTTTCTGGAACAGCCTTCATGTCATCTCACCCGAAGGCGACATCCTTGCCACTTACGACAAGTCTCATCTGGTGCCGTTCGGCGAGTATGTGCCGTTCCGAAACCTGCTCAAGTTCACCAAGATCACCGAGGGCCTGAGCGATTTCACCGCCGGGGCCGGGCCGGTGACGCTCGAGCTCGACGGCCTGCCACCCTTCAGCCCGCTCATCTGTTACGAGACGATCTTTCCGGGAGAGGTGGTGGCGCCCGCGCGCCGTCCGGCGTGGCTCGTCAATGTCACGAACGACGCCTGGTTCGGCACGACCTCGGGCCCCTTCCAGCACTTCGCGAGCGCGCGCCTGCGCGCTGTCGAAGAAGGGCTTCCCCTCGTGCGCGCCGCCAATACCGGGATCTCGGCGATCGTCGACCCTTACGGGCGCGTCGTCGCGCGCCTCGGCCTCAATCGCACGGGCGTCCTGGACGGCCCCTTGCCCCAGGCGCTCCGAGCCCCGCCCCCCTACGCCCGATGGGGCGATGCGCCGCTCGCCTTCCTGATCGCGCTGGGCGCGCTCGCGCTCATCCTCATGGGCCTTCGGCGGCCGCGACTAAAAAGAGAACGGTGAAGCACATTCAACAACCTGTGGTTTCTTCGAGGACAATGACTGATAAAGAGAGTGATTTGGGAGGTTTAACAACCTAGGGTTTATAGACAGCACCGGAGATCACGCTGAAAGCATGGCATGGCCTGGCTCGTCGTCCCCCTGGCGATCGTGCGGCAGGCGATTGCCAACCCCTAAAGGTCCGACGAGCGGTTCGACATGTCCTTGAAACCCGACCCGGTCGACATTCATGTGGGCAAGCGAGTGCGCTTGCGCCGGACGCTGCTCGGCATGAGCCAGCAGGAAGTGGGCGCGGCGCTCGGGCTGACCTTCCAGCAGGTGCAGAAATATGAGCGCGGCACCAACCGGATCGGCTCGAGCCGTCTCTATCGGCTCGCCGGGTTGCTCGACGTTCCGGTCTCTTATTTCTTCGAGGATATGCCCGAGGAGGTGGCGGCTCACTCCCATCCGGCATCGCCCGAGCGGGCGCCCGGCCCCGAGCCCGACCCGTTGGCCAAACGTGAAATCCTCGAGCTCGCCCGGGCCTATCACCGGATTACGGACGGCAATCTGCGCCGGCGCCTGTTCGAGCTCGTCAAGGGCGTCGCCGAGCTGGCCGACCGCAAGACGCCCGGCGCCGGTAAGCCGTCGCGAGACGAAGACGGCTGAACCGGGCATCAGGTAAGGGCCTCAATCCCGGCAAACCGCTTGACCCTTCCCCTTGCGCTTGCGACAAGGAGCCGGCTGTCGAAAGCCGATTTCCTATGGTTCGTTGTCCGATGGGCGTCGCGGATCGCGTGAGCGGGCCCGGCCCCAAGGTGGTTTCCGAACGCGTGGCTGTGAGCGGGAATGTGAGGGGTCCAGGTGCCTGCCCGGAAGGGTGCAAGGGTGCCAACGCGCACGAGATCGCCGAGGCCCGTTCGAGCGCGCGCCGGAACGGCTATTACGGCCGCCGTTTCGGGCGCAGGCTCCGGCCGGGCCGGCGCCGCCTGCTCGAAATCCTGTTGCCCGAAGTCTTGATGACGCTTCCGCCGGAGGGCACGCGCCGGGTGGATCCGCGCCCCAGCTTCACGCCCCCGCCCGAGGAAGTCCGGCTCGAAGTCGGCTTCGGCATGGGCGAGCATCTGGCGGACCAGGCGGAGCGCCATCCCGAGGTTGGGTTCATCGGATGCGAGCCTTTCGTCAACGGCGTGGCGAGCCTGTTGCGCCATATCGAGGCGTCGGGTCTCGGGAATGTGCGTATCTATCCCGACGATGGGCGCCGGCTGGTTGCGGCGCTCGCGGACGCCTCGATCGCCCGGATCGTCGCGCTCTTTCCGGATCCCTGGCCCAAGGCCCGTCACCATAAGAGACGCCTCATCCAAGCGGAGACCCTCGATGCCTTCGCCCGCATCCTCGAAGACGGCGGCGAGCTCCGCCTGGCGACGGATCATGCGGAATATGCCCGCTGGATGCTTTTCTGTTTGAGCCGCCACGAGGCCTTCGCCTGGGCCGCCCGAGGCCCGTCGGATTGGCGGCGTCGGCCCGCCGATCAAGCGGAGACCCGCTATGAGGCGAAGACGCGAGAGGAGGGCCGCCGGCCCATCTTCCTCACCTTTCGGCGCTTGCCGCGCGGCTAGGTCTTGCCCGGTGCGCCCTCGGGCCGTCCGGGCCCGGCCCGCCGAAGGCCCCGGAACGCGAAGAAGACGCTTGAAGCTCTTCTGGGGATGACTATATTGGGGACAGAAGAACATTGGCTCTATAAGGAGTGCGCGCGTGAAAAAGTGGGCCGGTTGCCCACTTTTTTTGTTATTGCGTCCGGAATTTGGAAGTAATGGAGCCGCTCCGTCGGATCGAGG
>JAPUJA010000074.1 GCA_027296525.1 Pseudomonadota bacterium
CCAGGACGTCCTGATAGGCGCCCTTGAGCGCGCCCGCGAGCACCCGGTCGCGCACCGGGCGGCGGTTGACGAACAGAAACTGCGCCCGCGTGTTCGCGCGGTTGAGCGTGGGCAGGCTGATATGGCCGGTGAGATGGATGCGCTCGCGCACGGCCTCGACGGCGATGGCGTTCTCGGCGAACTCGCGGCCCACGAGCTTGGCCAGGCGGTCCTTCCCGCCGCCCAACAGATCGCTCTGGGAAGCCGCGAGGTTGAGAACGAGGCGCCCGTCGTCGAGCACGCGAAACGCGACGTTGGGATAGGCCATGGCGAGCCGGCGCACGGTGTCCAAGGCGTGGCGCGCCTCGGTCCCGGGTGATTTGAGGAATTTGAGACGCGCGGGCGTCGCGAAGAAAAGATCGCGCACCTCGACCCGCGTTCCGACCGGGTGCGCGGCGGGCTTGAGGCCACCCTCGAGCGCGAAGCTCCAGGCCGTATCGGCCTTGGGCGTCCGGCTCGTGAGCCGGAAACGGCTGACCGCCGCGATCGAGGGCAGCGCCTCGCCCCGAAAGCCGAAGGTCGCGATGGCCTCGAGGTCGTCGCCCGTGAGCTTGGAGGTCGCGTGGCGTTCGAGCGCGAGCGCGAGCTCGTCGCGGGCGATTCCGCAGCCGTCGTCGGCGACCGCGATGAGAGTCTTGCCGCCGCCCTCGAGCTCGACATCGATGCGCGAGGCGCCGGCGTCGATCGCGTTCTCCACGAGCTCCTTGACCACGGAGGCCGGGCGCTCGACCACTTCGCCCGCCGCGATCCGGTTGACGATCCCTTCCGGGAGAACCCGTATCGCCATCAACGCTTCATCTCCCGGAGGTAGTCGCGCGCCAAGCGCTTGCCTTCCTCCAACGCGGGCTGATCGAACGGATCGACGCCGGAAAGCCCAGCGGTGATCACGGTCTCGATCATGAAATGCATCATGAGCGCCCCCAGACTCTCGGCGTCGAGCCGCGCGAGCCGAAAGAGCCGAACCGGCCGCGCGCGGTTCCCGAGCGCATCCGCGGTGGCGCGCGCGCCGGCCGCGATGACGTCGCCGATGGTTCGCCCCGAAAGATACTCCACTCCGACCTCGCCCGCCAGAGAGCGCGGGATCGTGGCGCCCTCGCCGTCATAGGCGGGAAGCACGAGGGAGAAGACCTTGTCCGCGGGCCCGTCGAGATAGAGCTGGAGCTGGCTGTGCTGATCGACCGTACCGAGGGCCGCAATCGGCGTCGTGCCGCCCCCGGCCTTTCCCAGGCTCTCGGCCCAAAGCTGGCGAAACCAGAGGACGAAGGGATAAAGCCGATCGGCATAGGGCATCACCACATGGGCGCGAACGCCCCGCTCGCGCGCGAGCGCCCAGATCACCGCGGCGCCCCGGGCCGGGGCCGAGCGCGCCGGGTCCTCGCCCAACGAATCTTGCGCGACGCGGGCGCCCGCCCGGCGCAAGGCCCGGCCGTCGAGGCCCGCGAAGAGTGCCGGCAACAGGCCGACGAGGGAGAAGGCGGCGAATCGACCCCCGAGTTCCGGGTCGTGATCGAGGACCGTGAAGCCGAAGCGCGCCGCGAGACGCCGGAGCGGGTTGTCGCCGGGCTCGGTCACCATGACGAAGCGCTCGCTGAGCGCGTCCCGGCCGAGCTCGGCCCCGATACGATCGATCACGACGAGCGTCTGGCTCACGGTCTCGACCGTTCGGCCCGACTTCGAGATCACGAGGAAGCCGGTGCGGGCCGCCTCGATCGAGGCGAGCGCCGCCGACAAGCTCTCGGGGTCGACATTTTCCAGGAACCGCACGCTGGGCGCTAAGCGCGAGCCCTCCGCGAGCGTCGCCAGGGTCCGCCCGCCGAGGCTCGAGCCGCCGGTGGCGATGACCAATATCCGCTCGAAACGCTCCTTGAGGCCCTGAGCCGTGGCCTCGAGCGCGGCGAGCTCGTCCGAGGAGGCGAGCCCGCGAAGAAAGGCAAGCTCGCCCCGGGCGTGGCGTTCAGCGAGCCCGGCGAGCACCGGCCGGGTCGCCTCGAGCGCCCGGGCGTAAGCATCGCGCGAAAGCCCCGCCTCGCCGATGCGTTCGGCAAAGCAACCGTCGAGCTCGAATTCGTAAGGCGCGCTCATGCGTCCCGGGGCCGGAAATGCCGCCTTCTCTTAGGATCCCGTATCGAGCCCGCGGGGCTCGCCCACCACGACGAAGGTGAGATCTCCGGGCTTGAGCAGACGCCGCGCGACCCGCTCGATGTCGTCGAGTCCGACCGCCTCGATATAACTGTTGCGGCGGTCGAAATAGTCGATTCCGAGATCGTCGACCTGCATCGAGACGAGCATGCCGGCGATGCGCTGCGAATTGTCGAAGCGCAAGGGAAAGGAGCCCGTGAGATAGCTCTTCGCGTTGGCGAGCTCCTCTTCGCTCACGCCGGATTCGTAAAGGCGCTCGAACTCGGCGCGCACGAGCGCGATCGACTCGCCGGCGCGCTCGTTCTGCGTCGCGACCCCGCCGACATAGAGAGCGGCGTGATCCATAGGCGCGAGATAACTGTAGACCGAGTAGGCGAGGCCGCGCTTCTCGCGGATCTCGATCGTGAGGCGCGAACTGAAACCACCCCCGCCCAGGATGTAATTCATCACATAGGCCGCGTAGAAGTCAGGATCGTCTCGGCGGATCCCCTCCTTGCCAAACACGACGACGCTCTGCGGGATGGGCTTCTCGATCACGATGACCTCGCCCGTGGTCTTCGGGCTGACCTCGGGCACGGTATGGGATGCGCCCTCGGGCGGCAGGGCGCCGAACGCCGAATCCAGAATCGGCCCGAGCTCGTCCGGCGTGACATCGCCGACCACCCCGATCACGAGGTTATCGCGCGCGAAGCGCGCCACCACGAAGGCTCGGAGGTCGTCGATCTCGATCGCCGCGATACTCTCTTTGGTGCCATCGCTGTCGCGCCCGTAGGGATGCTCGGGAAAGATCGCGGCTTTCCAAGCGCGATGCGCGATGTCGCCGGGATCCTCCTCGGCCCGAGCCAGGCTGACGAGCACCTGGCGGCGCACGCGCTCGACCGCGCCTTCATCGAAGCGAGGCTCGGTCAGTGCGAGGCGCAAGAAATCGAAAGCGAGATCGCGGTTCTTGCTCAAGGTCTGAAGCGTCCCGCCGACATCGTCCATTCCGGAACTGAACCCGAGGTGGATGGCGCGGTCATCCAATTTGGTCTTGAAGGCATGGGAGTCGAGATCACCCGCACCCTCGCTGAGCAGAGCCAACGTCATCATGGCGAGGCCTTCCTTGCCCGCCGGATCGAGCGCGGCCCCTCCGCGAAACGCGAACTCGACCGTGATGAGCGGCACCGAATGCTCTTCGACGAGCCACGCCTCGATGCCTTGCGGCGAGATCACGCGCTCGACGGTCGTCGCGCGCGCCGCGACCGGCACGAGCAGGACGAGGAGCAGGACCGGAGCCGCCCAGTGAAGCCGTCCGGCGAGCGCGCGAAGGGTCGCGTCAGTTCGTCGCATCGGCCGGAAGAAGAATGCCGGTGACCGAGGTCTCGGGACGCAGAACCGCGCGCGCCGCCGCGTTGACCGCGTCCACCGTAACCACGCGGATGCGCTCGGGCCAAGCCTCGACCTCCTCGACGCTGACGCCCGTGGTCAGCGCCATGCCCAAGATCCGCGCGGTTCCGCCCAAGCTGTCGGCCGCGTAAACCGCTTCGGCGACCATCCGGTCCTGGGCGCGCTTGACCTCGTCGGCCGTGACGCCCTCGGCGAGAAGCTTTTCGATCTCGGCATCCACGGCGGCCTCGAGGCGCGCGACCTCGACACCGGGAAACGGCGAGGCGTAGAACATGAACTTCGTGAGATCGAGGCTGAAATCGTCGTAATAGGCGTCCGCATAGGCCGCAATCTCCTGTTCGACGACCAGGGAGTGGTAGATCCGTCCCGTCTCACCCCCGAGGATATCGGCGAGCATGAGCAGCGGGTAGGCGTGCTCAGTATCGCCGGCCGACTGGCTGGGCGCGAGGTAACTCCGGCTCAACTCGGGCTGGCGGACCCGCTCGTGGGTAAACTCGACGCGTCGCGCCGCGAGCTGGGGCGGTTCCTGGGGCCGCGTGCGGGGCTCGAGCTCACGCGCCGGGAGCGCGCCGTAATGGGTCTCGGCCAAGGGCTTGAGCTCCTCGACCGTGACGTCGCCGACCACCACGAGGATCGCGTTGTTGGGGGCGTAGTGCGCGCGATAGAAGTCGAGCGCGGCCTCGGTCGTAAGCGCGCGAATCTCGTGGGCCCAACCGATGACCGGTCCCCCGTAGGGATGCGACAGATACTGGGCGGCGTTGAACTGCTCGCTGAACTGGCGCGCGGGGTCGTTGTCGGTGCGCGAACGCCGCTCCTCGAGCACGACGTCCCGCTCAGGGATCACCTCGGCGTCGTTTATCCTCAGGTTGGTCATGCGGTCGGCCTCGAGCTTCATGACGAGCTCGAGATGATCGCGCGCGACCTTCTGGTGATAGGCGGTGTAGTCATGCGAGGTGAAGGCGTTGTCGACCCCGCCGTGGCGCGCGCCTCTCTTCGAGAACTCGCCCGCCGGCACCTCGTCGGTTCCCTTGAACATCAGGTGTTCCTTAAAATGAGCGACGCCGGACTTGCTGGGCGGCTCGTCGGCCGCA
>JAPUJA010000075.1 GCA_027296525.1 Pseudomonadota bacterium
AAGCGGCACCAGGCGAAACCGATCGCCGCGCAAACGGCAATCGGAGCGATGATCGTGAAGAGCTGGGCTATCACGGCTTGCCGGTGAGGCGCGCGACGCCGTTAGCGCGCTTCCGTCGGTTTTTCGCCGGCGGCCGCGGGCGGCGTAATACTGAGGAGTGTGATCTGATTGCGCAACCGCCGTTCGACTCGGAAGCGGAATCCGTGAAACCGGAAGGTCTGCCCCACCTGTGGGATTTGCTGGGCCTCATGGATCACGAGCCCGGCGATGGTGGCGGCCTCCTCGTCCGGCAGGCTCCAGTCGAGCTCGCGATTGAGATCACGGATCGTCGTCGCCCCGGGGACGATGAAAGACCCGTCGGCTTGCGGATAGATGCCGCGAAGCGCGATGTCAAATTCATCCTCGATCTCGCCCACGATCTCCTCGAGCACGTCCTCGAGCGTGACGAAGCCCATGAGGTCGCCATATTCGTCGACCACAAGTGCGAAATGGGCCTGGCGCTCGCGGAAGGCGTGAAGCTGGGCGCTGAGCGTCGTCGTTTCCGGCACGAACCAGGGTTCGTTTGAGATTTCCATGATATTGAGCTTGCCGAGATCGTCGCGGTGCGTGTAGACCGCGCTGAGGAGGTCGTTCGCGTGGACCACGCCCACGATGTTGTCGGGTTGGTCGCGCCAGATCGGGAAACGACTGTGACGGCTTTCCAAAACGCGCTCGACGATCTGTTCGGGCGGGGCACTCGCGTCGACCGTCTCCATGCTCTTGCGGTGGGTCATGATCTCGTTCACCTCCACGTCTCTGAGGTCGAGGATGCCCCGGAGCATGTCGCGTTCCTGCTTGACGACGGTGCCCTCGCGCGCGTGCAGGCTGATGGCGCCGCGCAGTTCCTCCTCGGCCTGATCGCGGCCCACGCGCACCGCGTAGTCGCCGCCGAAGAGACGCAGCATCCCCCCGACCACCATCTGGATCGCGATCATGATGGGAGAGAGGAGAATGACGAGGGCACGCAGGATCGGCGCGACGGCGAGCGCGGTTCGATCGGCGTGGCGGATCGCATAGGTCTTGGGGAGGATCTCGGCGAAGATCAAGACGAGAAGCGTCATGCCGATCGTGGCGTAGACGATGCCCGCCTCGCCGGCCAGGGAGATCAGCACGCTTGTCGCCAGTGCGGAGGCGAAGATATTGACCGCGTTGTTGCCGAGAAGGATCGTGCCGATAAGCCGCTCGCGGTTCGCGATGAGCTTGCCGGCGAGTTTGGCGCGCTGGTTTCCCTTGAGCTCCAAGTGATGGATCCGTGATCGGGATGCCGCGGTCAATGCGGTTTCCGAGCCCGAGAAGAACGCCGAAAGAATGAGCAGGGCGGCGATGGCGCCGAGAGAGATGACTTGCAAGTTGGTCATGGCTGCACTTCGTCTGTGGGCGGCTGGCCGTGATCCGGATCCGGCCGAAAATGTGGCAGGCTAACGAGCGGCCTCGGCGGCCTCGGCACCGCCTTCGGCAATGGCCGTCTCCAATGTGGCCGTGATCTCCGCTGGGGGCACGTCCTCGGCGATGAACGCCTTGCCGATGCCGCGTGCCAGCACGAGACGGAGTTTGCCCTCACGCGCCTTCTTGTCGAACGCCAGATGGTTCATCAGTGATTCCGCGCTCCACGAACGGAATCGCAAGTCGGCGATCGAGGCGGGCAAGCCGACGCCGGTGAGGTGGCGGGCGATGCGGGCGGCCTCGTCTGGAGGAGACAATCCAAGACGGGCCGAGAGCGTGAAGGCGAGCACGAGGCCGACGGCGACGGCTTCACCGTGCAGGAGTTCGGGTCCGTAGGCGTTTTCGGCCTCGAGCGCGTGGGCGAAGGTGTGCCCGAGATTGAGCAGGGCGCGCGCGCCGCGTTCGCGCTCGTCGGCCCCGACGATGCGTGCCTTGGCCCGGCAGCTCGTGACCACCGCCTGGCGCCGCGCCGCCGCATCGCCTGCGATGAGTGCACCACCCTTCTGCTCCAGCCATTCGAAGAAGGCGGCGTCGTCGATCAGGCCGTACTTGACGATCTCGGCGTAGCCTGCGCGCCGTTCGCGCTCGGGCAGGCTGTCGGTCACGTCGGTGTCCACGAGCACGAGGCGGGGCTGATGAAAGCTGCCGATCAGGTTCTTCCCGTGCCGCGTGTTGATGCCGGTCTTGCCGCCCACCGAGCTGTCCACCTGGGCGAGCAGAGTGGTCGGGATCTGGATGAAATCGACGCCGCGCAGCAGGATGCTCGCCGCGAAGCCCGTGAGGTCGCCGACCACGCCACCGCCGAAGGCGGCGAGCGTGACGGTGCGATCGCAATTCAGGTCGAGAAGGCGGCAGAGCAGGTCTTCGAGCCCGCGGAAGCTCTTGCTGTCCTCGCCGGGCGGGATCACCAGCATGTGATGCTCGATTCCCGCTTGTGAAAGCGCGCCCTCGAGCCGAGCGCCGTGAAATCCGGCCACGGTCTTATCGCTTACGACGAGGAGGCGTCGGCCGCCGAGGCGGGGCGCGATCGACTCGCCGGCGCAATCGATCAACCCCCGGCCGACGACAATGTCGTAACTCCGCTCACCCAGTTCGAGCCGCAGAATGTCGCTGGCCGCTTCCGCCGCGGAGCGTTCGTTCACCGCGGCGAACCGGTGGCCAGGCGCTCGGCCTCCTTGCTCGATTCGCGTTGAAGACGCCCGAGTTCTTCGATCACCTTATCGACGACGGCGTCGTGCGGGCCGTTTCCGGTCTGAACGACGATGTCGGCTTGGGCGTAGATCGGGTCCCGCTCCGCCATCAGATTCTCGAGGACTTCGCGTTTGTCGCTGCCTTTGAGGAGCGGGCGGTTGTCGCGCCGGGAGACGCGTGCGAGCAGGACCTCGAGGTCCGCGCGCAGCCAGACGGAGATCGTCTTTTCATGGCTGAGGAGGCGGGTCTCCGGGTCCATGAAGGCGCCTCCGCCCGCCGCCAGAACACAGGGCGCCTCGCTCAGCAGCCGGGCCATGACGCGCCGCTCGCCGTCGCGGAAGGCCTGCTCGCCATGGAGCGCGAAGATGTCCTCGATCGGGCAGCCGGCCGCCTTCTCCACTTCGTGGTCGGCATCGATGAAGCCGCGCCCCAGCCGCGCCGCGAGGCGGCGGCCGATCGCGCTCTTTCCAGCCCCCATGAGGCCGACGAGCATGATCGTTCTGTCGGGTATCGGGTCGGTGTTGTCAGTCATCGTTTGGGTCGATCCGCGCTCGGGCCTGGGGCGAAATGTTGAAAGCCGGCCACGCGCCCGATAGACTGCCGCGAATCCGCCATGGGGTTAATGTAGCACAGCCTCCCGGCCTTGTCCCGGCCGGCCGGCCGATCGAAGGAAGTGCAAACCGATGAGGCCCTTCTCTATCGTTCTCCTCGTGCTGTTCGTCCTGGTCATCGGCGGCGGCGCCGCGTTCCTGCTCACCTGGGACATCCCGCCGCCAACGGCGAGCAAGGAGGTTGTTCTCAAGAATGATCGCTTCGCGCAGTAGGGCGCTGTTTGGGGCGGCCCTTCTCGCCCTCCTGTGCGGGATACCGGCCTTCGCCCCTGCTCAGGTCGAGACGAGCGAGCCCATTCTGCTGTTGCCGCCCGCGACGGATGGGCTTGCGGGCGAAGAACCGGCAGCGCCGGACGAGCCCGTGAGCGAGACACCCCTCGCGCCGAGCGTCGAGATCGAGACCCTTCCAGCTTTCGACATCGACGCGGTGGGTCTGCTCGATTCGGATCATGGCGGGCTCGGACCCTACATGTGGGAGGGTTCGCGCCGGACCCGGGTGGTGGAGTTCATCCGCCGTCTGCCCGCGAGCGCGTCCTCCATCGCGATGCACGACCTCGGCGTTCGGATTCTCCTTTCGGCGGCGCCCTCGCCGGCTGGTGAATCCGCCGGGAGCTTCCTGGATCTGCGGGTCGAGACCTTGATGGCGCTCGGCGAGCACGAGAAGGCGGTCGAGCTCTTGGGGGCGGCGCCGGGGCGTGATTCGAGCCAGCTCGGCCTTAGGGTTCAAACCGAAACGCGGCTGCTCGGCGCCGACCTGACGGGCGCGTGCGAGCGCGTCGCGCATGGGGGGCAGAAGTTCGATGACCCGTTTTGGCAAAAGGCGGCGATCTTTTGCCAGATCGTCGCGGGCCAGACGGAGGCCGTGGCGCTCGGCCTCAGCCTCCTGGTGGAAGAGGGAAGCGTCGAGGACCCCGCCTTCACTGAGCTGGCGTACGCCTTGATCGGCGGCCAGAGGGTGAGCGATTTCGCCGCGCCCAACATGATGCCCTTGCACCTGGCCATGGTGGGCTACGCCGAAGGTTCGGTCGCGCCTTCGGCGCTCGCCGCGATGCCGCCTGCGCTTTTGAAGGCGACCGCTCTTTGGCCGGGGATTCCCTTGGAGCTGCGTTTGATCGCGGCCGAACGGGCCGAGGCGATGGGCGTGCTGGAGACGGCGGCGCTTGGGGACCTTTACGCGGCGGTCGAATTTTCGGCCGAGGACCTCGCCAATCCGCTGACGCGGGCGAGTGAGATGGTGGGAGTCGAGGGGCGCGCGCTGCTTTACCAGGTGGTTCGTGCCCAAAGCCGCCCGATCGAACGCGCCGAGATCCTCGAGAGGGCCCTGGCGATCGCGCGCGCGGAGGGCCGCTATGGCGCGGCGGTGCGGCTTGATCTCGACTACCTCCTGGCAATCGAACCGGCGGGCGAGCTCGCCTGGTTCGCCGGGGCGGTGGCGCGCGCGCTGGTCGCGGCCGGGCGCCACGAAAGCGCGAACGCCTGGTTCGGCTTGGCGCGCCAGCAGGCGGCCCGCGATCCCGAGGCCGCCCGGGCGATCGTCGAGCTCTGGCCGCTGACGGCCCTGGCGAATGGAGGGCCGGAGCTCGATCGGGCAATGCTGTCATCCTGGTGGAATGCCGAGGGCGAGCGCCCCGATCTCGAGCGGCGCGTGCGGGCGGGTTTTCTCTTCACGCTTTTCGATGCCCTCGGCTTCAACCTGCCCGAGGATTATTGGGATTCGCTTCTTTCCGGCCCGGCGCGGGAGACTAAGACCGTCCCCGCCCCGGCCATGTGGCAGGCGTTGGGACGCGCGGCGGCGAATTTGCGACGCGGTGAGACCGCGCTCATCTCGCTTCTGGTGCTTGGCAACGGCGGGCCCGCCGCGGCCGACGAGCCCGTGCTCGCCGCCGTGACCTCGAGCCTGCGCATGGTCGGGCTCGAGGCGGACGCGCGGGCCATCGCGATGGAAGCCGCGCTCGCGGCCGGGTTTTAACCGCCATGCCGGAGGTCTTTTCCCGCCGGCTCGAAGGTTTCCTCGAAATGCTCGCCGCCGAGCGCGCCGTGGCCGCCCGCACGCTCGAAGCCTATCGACACGATCTCGCCGATTTTGCGGCCTTCGTCGATGCCCGGGGAGGGCAGGTAATCTCGGCGGAGAGCGCGCTGATTCGGGCCTATCTGGCGTCGATGACCCAAGCCGGCCTCAGCGCACGCACGGCGGCGCGCCGGCTTTCGAGCTTGCGCCAGTTCTATCGCTTCCTGTGTGCCGAGGGGGTGCGCCGAGACGACCCGTCGGCCGTCATCGACGGCCCTCGCCAGGGCCGTTCCCTGCCGAAGTTCCTGAGCGAAGCCGAGGTCAACGCCCTTCTGGCGCGCGCCGCCGCGCGCGCCAAACGACAAGGCGCCAAGCGGGCCGAGGCGCTCAGGCTGCAGGCCTTGCTCGAGCTCCTCTACGCCACGGGGATGCGCGTCTCGGAGCTCGTCGCGCTGCCGCTTTCGGCCGTCAAGCGCCACTCCCGAAGCCTCATCGTCAAGGGTAAGGGCGGCAAGGAGCGCATGGTGCCGTTGGGCGGGCCTGCGCTTCGCGCACTCAACGCCTACAAGGGCGTTCGAGCCCAGTTCATTCGCGAGGGTGTGGAGTCCAGATATCTCTTCCCGTCGCGCGCGGCGGGCGGCTATCTCACGCGCCAACGCTTTGCCCAAATGCTCAAGCAGCTCGCCGGCGAGGCGGGCTTGGCGCCCGAGAAGGTCTCACCGCACGCGCTCCGGCACGCCTTCGCGAGTCATCTGTTGGCTCACGGGGTCGACCTTCGCGCCTTGCAGAAGGGTGCTCCCTGATCGCCCTTGGCGACATCCCGAGCGAGACCGTGGAGAACCAGCTCGAAGCCGAG
>JAPUJA010000076.1 GCA_027296525.1 Pseudomonadota bacterium
GAGATCGGCTCCTTGGCGATCTTGAGCACCCTGCGTACCTTGTCCTCAGGCATTTCCATGCGAATGCCGAGCTCTTCCGGCGTTGGCTCGCGGCCCATCTCCTGGAGCATCTGCCGCGAGACGCGGTTGAGCTTGTTGATGGTCTCGATCATGTGCACCGGAATACGGATGGTGCGCGCCTGGTCCGCTATGGAGCGGGTAATCGCCTGTCGAATCCACCACGTGGCATACGTGGAGAACTTGTAGCCTCGGCGGTACTCGAACTTGTCCACCGCCTTCATGAGACCGATGTTCCCCTCCTGGATGAGATCCAGAAATTGAAGCCCACGATTGGTGTACTTCTTGGCGATGGAGATCACCAGGCGCAGGTTCGCCTCTACCATGTCCTTCTTCGCGCGGCGTGCCTTCGCCTCGCCGATGGACATAGCGCGGTTGATGTCCTTGATCTCGCGAACCGTAAGGCCGGTCTCGCCGACGATCTGCTTCAACTTCTTCTGCGAGCGAGCAATCTCGTCGAGCTGCCGCTCCAGCGCCCTCGACCACTCGAACCTGCCCTTGACCTGCTTATTGAGCCAGACCTCGCTGGTCTCGTGCCCTGGGAACTCCTTGAGAAAGACCTTTCTCGGCATTCTGGCGCGTCGCACGCACGCCTGCAGGATGGCACGCTCATGCCGGCGCACCCGGCGAAGAACCTCGCGGGGACGGCCCATCAGCTGATCGTACCAGCGCGGGGTCAGCTTGAACGGTGCGAATAGCTCGGCGGCCTTTGCGAGCTCGCGCTCGCCCTGCTTGCTTTTGCGGTCATAGCGCTTGACCGCGCGTTCCGCCTTCTGAGATTGCTTGCGCACCGCGGTGAATCGTTGCTTCGCCTCGACTGGATCGGGGCCTTTCTCTTCTTCTTCCTCCTCCTCGTCGCCCTTCTTCTGGGCCGCCTTCTTGGCGGCCTGCGCAGCGAGGTCCACCTGTGCTGCCTGCGGCACCTGGTCCACCGGATCGAGATAGCCGATCAGCACATCGGACAGCCGCGCGTCTTCCACCGCCTGGTCATAGGCGTCGAGGATCATGTGCACCGAGCCGGGGAAGTATGCAAGCGCTGACATGGTGTCGCGGATGCCTTCCTCGATGCGCTTGGCAATGACGATCTCGCCCTCGCGGGTCAGCAGTTCCACCGTGCCCATCTCGCGCATGTACATGCGCACAGGGTCCGTGGTACGCCCCGCTTCGGTTTCCACCGCCGCGAGTGCAGCGGCGGCTTCTTCAGCTGCTACCTCATCGGTGGTGTCGTCACCACCGGAGAGCAACTCATCCACATCCGGGGCGGCCTCGTAGACCGTGATCCCCATGTCGTTGATCATGCGGATGATGTCCTCGATCTGATCGGGATCTGATATGTCGGCGGGAAGGTGGTCGTTGACCTCGGCGTATGTGAGATAGCCCTGTTCTTTTCCCTTGGATATCAGATCCTTAAGTCGGGACTGTTGCTGCTCAGTTTCTGTCGCCATTAAGACTCCGGGTTGAGAGGTTGAATTCAAGGCGCAAAACGCCAAGCCGATCATAGTATCTGGGTATCTAGTTCCGAAACAACCCTTTTCAAGGTTAGCTCGCAAATGACGAGAACGGGGCTAGATCCCGTTAACCTCTTGAAAGCAAATGGAAAACTATCTGCGTCCAGACAGGATCAGGGCCCCCGATCCTCGCTTGTCGGCGCTTTGATGCCGCTCGTCGGTTGCGGCGCCTCCAAAGACTCGTCGCGAGGGATTTCTTCGGCGTCGCTGTCGCGCGCCTCTTCGCGTTCACGCGCCTCTTCGCTCAACGATGGATTCCGGCCAGCAACCCGCAACGCCAGATACTCGCGAAGATGCTCGATGCTGTCTTCCTCCCGCAAGCGGCTGAGCGCCTCGCGCCTGGGTATTCCGACCAGGGCAGCATCGAGCAGCGCGTCGATGCCGTCGCGGAACTCGGCTCGATGTGCCTCGAGCGTGAGAGGAAATTCCAATAGCGACAGCGCCGCCACGCGGCCCTGGGCGTCGCGGTCGGCAGCGAAATGGCCATGGAGAGCGGCAGAGCTCAGCTCCGGATTGCCACGCGCGAATCGCAATGCCTCGCTCAGCAGGAGCTCGTCCTCGCCCTGCAGTGTCGCGAGGTCTTCCATCTCGCTGGCCTGCACGTCATGAGCGAAGGTGGGGAATCTCAACAGCAATGCAAGGGTACGTTCCACGAGGCGCGCCACCCGGCCGCGGGAGCGCTGATTGCCCCGGCGAACGGAACTCCCCTGACGCGGCGGTGCACGCGGCTCGTATCCATCGAGCCCGGAGGCTTCTACCGTGCTGATCTCCGCGAGGCGCCGATACATGAGGTCCTTCAGCATCCCCTTCGGCATGGTCTTCAATAGAGCCGTAGCGCCCTTGGAGAGCCGTGCTTTGCCTTCGAGAGAATCGCCGCCCAGGTCCTCGATGATGTGATCGAAGAAGAACTCGGAAAGCGGTGTGGCCTTATCGAGTCGACGGCGGAACTCTCGTTCACTTTCGCGACGCACCAGTGAGTCGGGGTCCTCGCCCTCCGGGAGAAGGAGAAAGGAGAGCTCGATACCGTCGCGCATGAGGGGTAGTGCGATCGTCAATGCCTTCCAGGCAGCGCGACGCCCGGCCTCGTCGCCATCGAAGCAGCAGACCGCCGATGGCACCGCACGAAAGAGCTTCTCGAAGTGAATGGCCGAGGTCGCCGTGCCCAGGGTTGCGACCACATCGGTAATGCCATGTTGGGACAACGCAATCACGTCCATGTAGCCCTCCACCAGCAGCAGCCGCTCGAGTTTCCGGGTGAAGCGGCGCGCCTCGTAGAACCCGTATAGCTCACGACCTTTCTGGAATACGGGGGTCTCGGGCGAATTCAGATACTTCGGCTCGCCTTCGTCGATGACGCGGCCGCCGAAG
>JAPUJA010000077.1 GCA_027296525.1 Pseudomonadota bacterium
CGCCCGGCGCGCGCGCGCGGGTCGGGCTCTCCGCCCTGGCCGTCGCCGAGTATTTCCGTGACCAAGAGGGGCAGGACGTCCTTCTCTTCATCGACAACATCTTCCGCTTCACCCAGGCCGGCTCCGAGGTGTCGACGCTGCTCGGACGGATGCCCTCGGCGGTCGGTTATCAGCCGACGCTGGCAACCGAGATGGGCGAGCTTCAGGAGCGGATCACGAGCCCGAACAAAGGATCGATCACCAGCGTGCAGGCGATCTACGTTCCCGCGGACGACCTCACCGATCCGGCGCCGGCGACCTCGTTCTCCCATCTGGACGCGACCACGGTGCTCTCGCGCCAGATCGCCGAGCTCGGCATCTATCCCGCGGTCGATCCGTTGGATTCCACCTCGCGAATCCTGGATCCGCGCGTCGTGGGCGAAGAGCACTATCAGGTCGCCCGCGACGTGCAGCGTGTTCTGCAGACCTACAAGTCACTCCAAGACATCATCGCGATCCTCGGCATGGATGAGCTCTCGGAAGAGGACAAGCTCACCGTGACGCGGGCGCGGAAGATCCAACGCTTCCTTTCCCAGCCCTTCTTTGTCGCCGAAGTCTTCACGGGCCTCGCGGGCGTGCTCGTGAGCCTGGAGGACACCATCAAGGGCTTCAAGGCGATCGTGGCCGGCGAGTATGATGACCTGCCGGAAGCCGCCTTCTACATGGTGGGCACCATCGAGGAGGCCGTCGAGAAGGCCAAGCAGATGGCGGCCGAGGCGGCATAAACGCCGGATCGATGGCGGAAGCTCAGGCAACGCTCACCTTCGAGCTCGTCTCCCCGGAGAAGCTGCTCTTCTCCTCGGAGGTCGAGATGGTCGTCGTGCCCGGCGTCGAAGGCGACTTCGGCGTGCTCCCCCAACACGCGCCGCTCATCTCCACGGTCCGGCCCGGCATCATCGATATCTACGAAGCCGGCAAGATCTCCCGGCGGATCTTCGTCGCGGGCGGCTTCGCGGAGGTCACCGGCACACGCTGCACCGTCCTCGCCGAGGCGGCGACGCCTCTGGACGAGATCGATCGGGCGGGCGTCGAGGAACGCCTTCGGAGCGCCGAGAGCGGCGTCAAGGACGCCAGCTCGGACGCCGAGCGGGCGGCGGCCGAGGCGGAAAAAGCCCTCGCCGAAATCATGCTGGAGGCCGTGACCAAGGGTTGAAGCCCTCTCCGGGGGCCTTCCGCCGGGCGGCCGGGAAAATCCCGCCGCCCCCCGCGTTCCAGCCGTTAACCATATGATTCACAAGGGAGTTGCGACTCACTCCGGCCTTGGAGGAAGGCCCGGCTTTTCGTATAATCAGGCCGGGCTCGCAAGGGCCTTCAAGACAAGGCGATAACGCCGAAGACGTCAGGGAGATAAACGATGGAGCACTGGACCCTGGACGACATAGCTTGGGAGAGATTCGACCGCTCGAAGCTCGACCCCAAGCTCGTGAACATCGTCAAGGCGGCCTGCATGGTCGAGCATCACGGGGGGGACTATGGCAGCTACCTCTGCAGCATCTTTCGGGACGATCCCGAATTCTGCGAGGCAGCGGTTTCTTGGGCCGAGGAAGAGATCCAGCATGGCAAGGTGCTCCGACGCTACGCGGAGCTCGCGGACCCCGATTTCGACTTCGACGAGTCTTTCTCCCGTTTCGTCAGGGGCCATCAACTTCCACTGGACGCCAAAGAATCGGTGCGCGGATCGCTCTGCGGCGAGCTGGTCGCCCGCTGCATCGTCGAGAGCGGCACCTCGTCTTATTACAGCGCGCTCCGGGACGCGACCGATGAGCCTGTCTTCAAGGAAATCTGCCGCCGGGTCGCGGCCGACGAGTTCCGCCACTACAAGCTCTTCTACACCCATATGAAGCGTTACCGGGAGCGGGAGAAACTCTCCAAATGGTCGCGGGCGCGAGTGGCCTTCGGGCGGCTCGCCGAGAGCTCCGACGATGAGCTCGCCTACGCCTATTACTGCAGCTCGGACGATCCCCTCCCCTATGACCGGCGGCGCTGCGTGCGCGCCTATGCCGGACAGACGTTGCCGCTCTACCGCTTCGGCCACGTCGAGCGCGGCTTCGGCATGGTGTTGAAGGCGATCGGGATCGAGCCGCAGCGCTGGTTCGGACGCCGACTCACCAAACTCGCTTGGTGGTTCCTGAGGTACCGCGCCCGCCAGCTCGCCCACATCCCGGCCTAGCCGACCTCGCCGCCGAGGCGGCTTTCCCTCCACTCGTCCGGCCTTGCCGGGCCCATTCACCGATCGGAACTCCGTTCGGTTTGGACTGCCACCGCGCGATGCTAGACCGGCGTCAACGCGCAATCCAACAGGCAGGAAGTCGCGGTGGCATCCCGCTTATATACGCCATTCATTCGGCCGAGCGCATGGCGCAGCCCGCGCCGGCGCGTCCTCATCGTCAACGCCTTCTTCGACGAGTATCGGCGCACCAGCGGCAGCCCCTTTCGGGTTCCCCGCGCGATGGGACCGCCCTATTTGGCCGGCGCCTTCTCGCGCGAGCTCTGCGATGTCCGCCTTTACAACGAGCAATACAGCGGCCCGCTCCGGGACACGCGGCTTCTCGGCTGGCCCGACATGCTCGTGCTGACGGGCCTGACGTCGGCGTTCGACAGAATGCTGCACCTGACGGCCTATGCCCGCACCTTGAACGAGAAGGTCGTCATCGTGGCTGGAGGATCCGCGGTGCGTGCGCTACCGCGGCTTTCACGACGCTTCTTCGATTACGTCTGCACCGGCGACATCGAGCAACTTCAACTCATCCTGCGTGACGCCTTCGGCCCGGAATACGCGGCCGAGGAGATGTTTCCGCGCTTCGATCTGGGATACGGCAGGGGGTTCATCGGGTACATCGAGTCGAGCCGGAATTGCAACTTTCGCTGCAGCTTCTGTTCGCTGACCGCCGAAAAGGTGAAATACCAAAAATACGATCTGGACTATGTGCGACAGCAGATTCTGGAAGTCCGAAAACCATATCTCATTTTCATCGACAACAACTTTTATGGAAACGACCGCAGCTTCTACCTCGCGCGGATCGATCTGCTTAAGGAGATGTACCGCGCGGGCCGATTCAAGGGATGGTCCGCCCTCGTGACCGGAGATTTCTTTCACCGTCCCGAAAATCTCGATCTCATGCGCGAGGCCGGCGGCTTCGCGCTCTTCAGCGGCGTCGAATCCTTCGACGAAGAAACGCTGCGTTCTTACAACAAGCGACAAAATACCGTCGTTCCTCAGGTGGAAATGATCCGAAGCTGCCTCGAAGCCGGTATCTTTTTCACCTACGGCATCATGCTCGACCC
>JAPUJA010000078.1 GCA_027296525.1 Pseudomonadota bacterium
GCCTGGAATGGATGCACGCCGCTGACCGGTCGCCCCGAAGGTGCGATGGGTATCTCCCGGCTGTAGTAGGGAGCGACCTGATAGCCATTGTGAGACAGCTCTATGCCCGCCAAGCTGTCGTGGCGGTGGACGAGTTCAGTCATGCGGGCAAGTGTCGGAATGTCCTTATCGTCCCATAGCCGAACCCCGTAGTTCACCGTGTCCGACGTGCAGTGAATATCGCATTGCTCGGTGCAGACGACTGCCCAGCCGCCTTCGGCCTTAACGCCGCGGTGCTTCGCATTCGTGCCCGGATGGGTCGTGCCGGCCGTGTTGCAATGCGGCACCTGCCAGAAGCGGTTCTTCATCGTCTTGGGGCCGATCTTGACCGGCTCGAACAGCACGTCGTATTTCGGATCGCGTGGCATCGCCTTGACCTCCCATGGCCCCCGTTGGGGCCCCCAACCATACCGTTCCCCCTCCGGGGCGCGCATGAATGTTCTTCGCCGCTCAGCGGGAACGCACAGAATAACCTTCAACAGTTTAGGGGGTCTCAGACCTCAGGGCGAGTCTTTCCCAATTCCCCGCACCGGGTACCAGGAGCGGGGTTCCGGCAACCCCTCGCCTTTCGGCGATTCCCAGATCTCGAAGACCGTATGGGCCGGCCCCTCGGTGTCGAAATAGCGAAAGCGCGTGCCCTTCCAATTCCCCTCCATGATGCAGGGACAGCCCCGCGCTTCGAACGCGGCGACGCACGCGTCCAGACCCAGGCCCTGATGCCGGACGGCGGCGTGTTGAATCCCCTCGCCATGGGCCTCGAGGAACTCCTTGTAGATCGAGGGCCCTTCAAGGGGCTCGATCAGCTCCCACATCATCGAGCCCGTCCAGGCGAGCGCGAGCCTCATGGTGAAAGGAGTGGCAACGCCCCGAAGCTTGGTATCGGTCAGCTCAGGCGGCTCGAACACCTCGCACCACCAGGGGCCGATGCCGAGACGCTCGCTGTATTCCTTGAGCGCTCGGTCCAGGTCGCGCGTCACGACGCAAACCTGAATCGTCTCCGTGAGAAAGCTGTTTCGAAGGGACGTGTTCTTATATTCGTCGGGCGTCACCTGAAGTCTCTCCAGCGCGTTAAAACGGGCGCGGATCGAGGAAGCGCTTGAGCACGTTGTTCGTAATCCGCGAGACGTTGTTGCGGTAATCGTTGTGCGAGAGGCTCCCCGCCCAGGCGATCGAGCTCGTCGAGAAGACGGCCCCGCCGTTCGGCGTCTCGAAGAACACCATGTCGGCGCGCACCCGGGGACATTCCTGGCCCCCGAAGCCGGGCTCGCTTTCGAGAAATTCCTCAGGGACGAGCAAGTAGATGTCGGTGTGATCCTCCGAGGTCGCGAGGACATAACTGTTGGGCGGCGTGCCCAGCTCGGGCGCGGCCCGGTCGAGCTCGAGCCCCGCGGCGCCGCCTCCGATCAGGCCGAAGTCGCCGATCTTCTCGTCCCTGCCGATGCCCTTGAAGACGAACGCGACCTTCGCCTTGAAGCTGTCGGGCTTGCGCCGGTAGTAGGACGAAATATCGAAGCCCTGGGCCGAGAAGCCGGTCCCCACCGCCGTCTGGGGCGGCCGGCCCTGGTAGAGCCAGAGGCCGCCATATTCGCCCGTGAAGCTGTGGTAGTACTCGCCCGGTTGTGCGGGCCAGGAGCGGATGCCGTTCTCATTGCGGCGCACCTCGATGACGCCGGGAAGCTCGGCGTGATAGGCGATGCGCCAGTAGAAGCCGTTGCCGCCCATATAGATCAAGCGGCCGCCGCGGCCCTTGTAGGCGTCCATCGCGTCCCACATGTCCGTCGACCAGTATTCGGGGTGGCTCCCGGTCATGACCGCGCGATAGGGCGCGAGCAGCTCGAGCCCGCGATCGTGCAGCTCCTCGTCGGTGATGACGTCGTAGGCGTGGCCCTTGGCTTCGAGCCAGTCAGTGATGTGGGTGTCGGCGTTGAACTGCCAGAGCGACGAGCCCGCGAAGCCGCCCAGTATGGACTGGTATTTGGGCCGCATGTTGAGGATGGGCCGAAGGCGTGAGGAATAGCACACGCCGCTCCCGTCCGAGTGAACGTCGTAGAGCGCGCACCCGTATTCGCGGTGCTCGTTCAGGAAAAGATCCTGGGGATAGAGTAGCGAGAGGCAACCGCTCTGAAGCTCGGTGCCTGCACCGTCCACGCCCATATGGTGATTGGCGTAGGCCATGTAGCTCCCGGTGGGGAGAAGGAAGGCGAACTTCGCCTCTTTGCCCGGCTTCGGGCCGACGGCGAAGGGGATGTAGTCCTCGTGGGATCCTGAACGGATGCGCGCGGCGTAAAGCCCGCTCTTCATGCGTTCCGGCACGGTGAGCTCGAAATCAACCTCCCAGCCCGCGTCGTAGACGTCGTCGTCGTGGAAGTGGATCGCGCCCCACTGCCTCGGGTCGGCGCGCCAATCCATGATCTCGCCCGTCCAGTTCCACCCGGTCATGGCGCGCGCGGGCAGGTTGATCACCTTGCCGTCGAGCCGGTTGGGCGAGAGGTCCGTGATCCGGTCGCTCGGGATGTCCGCGGAAAAGTCCCAGGCGCCCACGACCGCATCTTCGAGCTGGGACGGGACGTCCTCCTTGAGCGCCTCCATCTCGGCGCGGGTAAGCGCGCGGCTGGCGAGCCGTGGACTGTCGATCTTGCCGTTGTAGTGCGAGCCCACGAGCACACGGCCCTTCGATGTGCCGCGTTCGATGCCGGCGATCACGAGCGGGTGGCCGGGCGCGGCGGCGCGCGCGCCGGTGACGGTGCGCGATGCGCTTCCCCCATCGCGGACCGCCGGAACGGGCGCGAGCGGCTCCTGGACCACGCTCGCCCGGCGCGTCTTGGCGTCGAAGCTCGCGGCGACGAAATACCAGCGCCGTTCGAGAAGCTTCCGCCCCGTGCTCACGACGAGAGCCTTGCGCGACCCCGCGCCGAGCCTCAGCGCGAGCGCCCCCGTCTCGTCGATTTCGAGCGCAAAGCCCGCACCCTCGCGCGCCGAATAGCGGCTGACGATCCCCTGCCCGCCCTTGCCCGGTGTGGTCGGCCAGATCATTGTCTGGACGCTGAAGCTCTGAAGCGCCTCGAGCGCGTTTGGTATGAGCGCGTGCGAGCCCTCATGGATGACCTGCTTGCGCCCCTGGTAGCGCCGGCTCACCGGGGTCTTGACCACCCGCTCCTTGAACCCCGGGCCGGCGGGATTGGTGTCGCCGTGAATGAGCCGGACGATGTCCGCCCGGTAGCTCTTCAAGCCCTCGCAGCTCACCATGAATTTGATCGTCTCGCCCGGACGCGCGTAGATCCGATCGCTGTAGCCTGTGATCTTGAGCTCTGTGAATTTAAGCATCGTCTCTCTCCCTCTCCCGTATCGCAGGCTACGCGATGTCCTCGCCCGTATGCTGTTTCCAGCGTATCTTGAAGACCGCCCATTCGGCGTCCTTCAAGTCATGGAAGACCTTGTTCTTGAGGATTTTGACGGGCTTGCCGGGCTCGTCGGCGACCTGGCCGAGAACCCATTCCTCGTGGGGCTTGACGCAGACCAGGACGTGCTTTCCCGGCATCGGGGCACCGCGAAAGAGGGTGAGGATCCGTCGAAGCCCGGGGCTGTGATGGCCCACCGGGTTTCGCCGGTATTCCGCGACATATTTCCGGTCCTCGGGCTGGATCTTGTAGATCGACGACATGCTTCGCTCCCTCCCAATCGAGCAGGGGCTCTCGAGCCCGATCCCCGGCGAAACCTTATCACCGCACCCCGGCGCAGCGAAACGGCGCGCGCGTCAAAAAGCCTCGGGCGATTCGGGCAGGATCTGGCCGCCGTCGACGACCATGTCCCGGCCGGTGACGTAGCCGGCCTCGTCCGAGGCGAAGAAGAGCATGGCATGGGCGATGTCTTCGACCTTGCCGATGCCGCCCACGGGGATCACCTTGGCCGTCTCCTTGATCCCTTCAGGCCCCAAGAGCGCCTTGACGTTCTCGGTCAGGATCGTTCCGGGCGAGACCGTGTTCACGGTGATGCCGTATTTCGCGTATTCGAGAGCGGCGGAACGCACGAAGGCATTCAAGCCGCCTTTCGTGGCGCCGTAATGGGCGAGCGTGCCGAAGCCGACGCTCGGCCCCGTGATCGACGAGGTAAAGAGGATGCGCCCCTTCCTCTGTTTCTTCATGATCGGCGCGACCGCCTTGGTGAGCAGGAAGGCGGATTTGAGGTTGGTGTCCATCACGTCGTCCCACATCGACACCGGCATCTTGTCGATCGGCGAATCGGGATAGATGCCGGCGTTGTGGCACAGGATGTCGATACGGCCGAACCGTTTCCTGGTCTCGGCGATCAGATTCTTGACGTCCCCCTCGCTGCGCACGTCGGTCTTGATGAAGATCGCCTTGCCGCGCGCCCGCGTGATCTGCCGAACCGTGCTGTTGCCTTCCTTTTCCGAACGGTTCGCGACCACGACCTTCGCACCGTCGCGGGCAAACACCCTGGCGATGCCTTTGCCGATGCCCCGGCCTGCGCCGGTCACAATCGCCACTTTGCCCTTGATGCTGATGGCCATTCACGTTCTCCCCGATGATTGTTGACGTTTTGCTCTAACCTATCCCCGCGCCCCGGCTTTGAGAAGGCGGATTCGCCCCTTGCGCGGCGCGGCGTTCAGTCGCTGAAGTAAGTCGAGATCAGATTCTTCGTCGTCCACTCGCCGGCCACCACCGGCGGATATTTCGCGGGGTGCCCCTCGTCCCGGCAGGTCTCGAGACAGCTGACGAGCGTGTCGTAGTTCGAGCCGTAGAAGAAGGCCAGCGAGTAACGCTCCCCTCCGGAGAGGTTGAGCACCCGGTGCGGCGTCGACTGGTAGATGCCGTTCGTCCAACGCGCCATGATGTCGCCGATATTGACGACGAAGGCGCCGGGTATGGGAGGCGCCTCGATCCACTCACCCGCCGCGTTCTTGACCTGCAAACCGCCGGCATCGTCCTGCGCGAGCACCGTAAAGCATTCGTAATCGGTGTGCTCGCCGATCCCCCAGAGCCTTTCGTCGTCAAGATCGGCCTGGGGCGGATAGTGGATCACGCGCATCTGTCCCATGGGCTTGGTGATCATCGGCTCGAAATAATCGTCGGGCAAATCGAGCGCGGCGGCGA